>JAOAAR010000163.1 GCA_026418755.1 Planctomycetota bacterium | reverse complement strand
CATCTTTGAACTGTCCACCTTTTCTGTTCTCCCACAGAATATTCCATTGTCTTCCGTAAGCACAAACCAGAATATCCTGATAACCGTCGTTGTTGTAATCGAGATGCGTAACCCCATAGACCGGGCGAGAAGATTCTCTTTTGCCCGGTTCGTCTTGCGTCAGTAACCCCACATTTTCTGTTACTTCCTTAAAAGAGCCTTTTCCATCGCCTTTATAAAGGCGGCTCGGATAGCATTCTAAAGACTTACCGTAGAGTTTATAGAAGTTCCCAACGAACAGGTCGAGAACTCCATCATTGTCATAATCGAGAAAACTGGCAGCGGTTGTCGTTTCAGAATACTTATCAACGCCTGAGGATGTGGCTTTTTTGAAATGGCCTTTACCATCGTTCAACAGGATTTCGCAACGAAATCCATCATCAGGCTTTCCTGAAGAAAGAAAATCATTGTAACGGCTTAAAAAGCAATCTTTATCGCCATCATTGTCGACATCGGCAAAGATGAGGAAGTTGGGGAGTCGGGCATCTGCTGCTTTTAACCCTGATTCAACCGTAAAATCCTGCAGTCTGCGTCTGCCTGCATTATCTGAAAGGTTAAGAAAAAGAGAGAGGCTACTTTCTGCGAGGAGGAACACATCGAGCCAACCATCTCCGTTCACATCAACGAAAACCACACGCTTGGCTGCCAATTTATCAAGACCGAGAGAAGAAGAAACTTCTTCAAACAGATTCTTTTCTGACTGTGCTGGCAGTGGTAAAAACAGTAGAAGAGTTAGGGTTGCTGTTAACGCAAGCCCTACAAGCAGTGTTAAAAGGGACCAACGCCCAGGATCGCCATATGCCCCCATAGAGAACTGCCCGTCCATTTTGCAGGTCCGAGGATTACGCTCAAGTCTCCCTTGTTGTAGGCGAATATATCAAGTTCTACGGAAGCGGTATATTTTGCTTGGTAGAAGAGAGGTAGAATTATGAAAGGATACGCACGATTGATGGTATCCACTCCGAAAGAGCAGACCTGTACCAGTAATACAACCTCTTCTTCTCCTGGCTCAACGACGATGGCGCGCGCCGCTACCAACTTTTGACGAATAAAATTCTCGACGAAAGCGGCATCTGTCTCTGAAACATCAGCGCCTGATACTGCCCTGGTCACTAGAAGTACCCGTTTGCCACTCAAGACTACCAACTGAGGGGCGCCATTCAGCATAGCCGTTTGCAGCGCTATTGTAAGATTCTTTTGCTCCTCAGCACACCGCGGCGATTTCCCTACACTTCCCACGAACGGGCTCGCGCAACCAACACTCAGCAGAAGACTCACAAAGAATAGAAACCTGACCACAAGACTGCCTCCTACTAAGACTCAAATTAAACAAGCGAAATAATTCTATCCTTCTTCGTCTCTCAATTCAAGAGAGTTTAAATCTAAATCTTTCGGGAAACGGCTCAAGATTCCTTCTCAATTCATCATGAATTTTTTCATTGCCTGCGACGATATTAAAGCCAAAGAGATAATCATCTCCTCCCGCAATGTCGGTTACTATCCCCCCTGCTTCTTCTACGATGAGCGAGCCAGCAGCAACATCCCACGGAGAGAGGAACAACTCCCAGAAACCGTCAAATCTTCCTGCTGCGACATAGCAGAGGTCAATTGCTGCCGAGCCAAGACGCCTTATCCCCTCCACTTTCAGATTCAGTCTGTTGAAGTTCGCGAGGTTGTTATGCTCCGTTTCGTTTCGTACATAGGCGAAGCCGGTCGCCAAAAGCGACTTTGAAAAATCAGATGTGGAGGAGACATTGATTCTTCTTTTGTTCAAAAATGCGCCGCCGCCGCGCTCTGCATAAAATAACTCGTCAGTGCAAGGAGAGTATACCACGCCTGCCTCCATCTTCCAACCCTTTGCCACTGCGATTGAGACGCAAAAGAACGGCAGACCGTGCGCATAATTCACCGTTCCGTCAAGTGGGTCAACAAGCCACACTCTCTCGGCATCGGTTCGCTTCCTCGCATTCTCCTCTGCCAGAATCCCATCATTAGGAAACTCTTTCTCGATTCTCTTCACAATCAACCGTTCTACTTCTGTATCTACCGTAGTCACAACATTCCACCGTCCTTTGTAATCTATATCAGAACTTTTCAGATTGCCGAACCGTTTCAGAAGGATTTCTCCTGCCTCTTTCGCTACATCCACAGCAAAATTAAGAAGAACCACCTTCCCCTCCTTAAAATCTCATAAAGCAAATTACAGAGAAACCTGCGGCTGGCAAGACTCGAACTTGCAACCTGCGGTTTAGGAAACCGCCGCTCTGTCCTGCTGAGCTACAGCCGCTTAATGTATAATTTTATCCAAACCCTCACTTCTTTCAACCATTTCTCCCAATGAAACATCCCCAGCCAAGACTACACCCTCTATCACCTGCACAGCCAACAGCCCATTCCCAACGCTTTAGCACCATCGGTCTTAACCATCACTTTCCGATTCTTCTTCCTCAATCTCTCCGAATTGGATATAATTGTGGTGTTTGTAGTGGCTATTGGAGGTAAAGAGATGTTGTCACACATCCCCTTCGATCTTTCGAAGATGAAGAAAGAAGATTTGGACAGAGAGATTCTGCGGTTCGCCATAATAGCAGAACTGGACGCAATCAATCTCTACGAGCAATTAGCCTCTCTCACCACAAACAAGAAGATAAAAAAGGTCTTCCTTGACATAGCAAAAGAAGAGAAGACCCATTTCGGCGAGTTCCAGACTCTCCTTCTCAGAGAAGACGAAGAGCAAGTGAAAGAGATAGAAGAAGCAAAAGCCGAAATTGACGAGTTGCTCGGCAAGTGACAGGTCTGTGCCGAGAATGTATAAGGTTTTGCATCTGGATGTGATGCGCCAGTGGCGCGGTGGCGAGCGACAGGCTCTTCTTCTCGCAGAAGGTTCGAAAAATCGCGGAATTGATGTTCTCTTCATCTGCCGTAAAAATAGTGTCCTTCAGGAAAAACTCGTGGAAGCAGGTGTCCCAACAATGCCACTCTCCATTCCATTTGAAGCCGATTTCTATACCGTCTGGAGACTCTCTCGAATCATCCGCGAAAACAGATTCGATATCATCCACACTCACGATTCTCATAGTCTCTGGTTAGGAGGATGTGCTGGACTTCTGGCGCGGAGAGGTGTAAGAATCGCCGCAAGAAGAGTTGACTTTTCCATCCACCGTCACGGCTTTGGACTCTCATATTTTAAATATCGCTATTTCACCGACCACATAATCGCCGTCTCGGAAGCGGTCAAAGAAGTGCTGATAAAGGACGGTGTTCCGCCCTCACAAATCAGTGTAATATACAGTGGAGTAAAGACAGAGCCTCCTCAAAAAACAGATGTCCGAACTCTTCTCAACCTAAGCGCAGATACGAGAGTAGTCGGTACAGTTGGAGCACTCGTGCCACACAAAGGGCATCGTCACCTCATTGAGGCTGCTGCAATGCTCATCCCTCACCGAAGAAACCTCCATTTTGTCATCATCGGGGAAGGACCTCTTAAAAAAAGTCTGATTGAACAAGCCCACTACTACGGCGTCTCTCCTAATGTCCACTTTCTTGGTTTCAGAAAAGATGCTGAGAATTTGATTCCCTCTTTCGACTTGTTTGTTATGAGTAGTGTTGAAGAGGGATTAGGAACGGTTGTTCTGGACGCATACAGGGCAGGCGTTTGCGTGGTTGCGACCGATGCTGGCGGGTTAAAAGAGGTTGTAGAAGACGGGGTAAGCGGAATAAGAGTAGGAAGGGGGAGCGGGAGTGAGTTAAAGAGAAGAATCGCCAGAATCCTTGACGATGAAGAGATGCGAAAAAACTTGATTGAAGGCGGAAGAATCGTGCTGAAAAGCCGTTTTTCTGCCGATATAATGATAGAGAAGACTCTGTCGTTGTACAAACGGCTCTTGGAGGATACCCAGTAGTGCTGGCAGAGAAGTCTAGAAACACTCTCTGTCTTCTGTGGCGGCTACTAAAATATGCGCTGCCCCAGTGGAGACTGGTGATTCTGGCTCTTCTGGCGACGGTGATATACAGTGCTACACAAGCGGTGCCGGCTGCGCTCACAAAGAGGCTTCTGGACGACGCCTTACTCAAGCAAGACACCGATTTGCTTTTACTTCTATGCTTTATTGCTATTGGTGCAGCAGTTGTCGCCGGTGCCACTTGCTTCATCAAGGAGTATTTCAGACAAAGAGTTCTCTTCCGCGCCATTGTCGACATACGGCAGCACGCGGGAGAATATGTCCTGACTCTCTCTATGGGATATTTCGACAGGAAGAAGGTTGGAGAATTGATGTCGCGGATGACCAACGACATTCAGGCAACAAGACAGGCGCTTGATTTTATGACAGGTGACATCATCGAGGCGCCTTTGACAATCGCTGCTGCTCTCGCCGTGGCACTCCACAATTGCTGGCAGTTGACCCTTTTGTCTCTTCTGTCTCTTCCTGTCTTCTGGATTTTAGTGGTGAGATTCGGCAAACGCGTGAAAAAACATTCTTCCAGGAGTCTCGTTCAGTTAGCCCAAGTGACGGAATCGATGCAGCAAATGATAAGTGGTGTTCGGGTTGTAAAAGCCTTCGGCTTAGAAAAGCAGAAGGCGGAAGAATTCAGGCGAGAGAATGAATCGTTCTTCCACAAAGTTATGCGAATGGTCTTCACAAAAGCGTTGAGCCGTTCACTAATAGAAGCATCCTATATGGCAGGAGTAGCCGTTTTAGTCCTGGCTGGGGGGTATTTGGTCATAAGCAGCGCATGGGGGCTCACTCTCGGAGGGTTCGGAACATTCTGTGGTGCGCTTGCAACAATGTACCTGCCCTGTCTCTTATACACATCT
>JAOAAR010000015.1 GCA_026418755.1 Planctomycetota bacterium | reverse complement strand
CCGCCACTACGAAAGCGGCTGTAGTGGATATGTTGAAAGAGAGCCTCCCGTCGCCACCCGTACCGCAAAGGTCAATAGCATCAGAAGCCTTCAACCTCACAGGCACCGCACATTCACGAACGCACCGAACACTGCCTGAAATCTCATCGACTGTCTCCCCTTTATGGCACAATAGAGATAGATAAGCAGCAACCTGCGCCTCCGTTGCATCCCCTCTCATAATCTCTTTCATCACTGCATAAGACTCTATCTCACTCAAATCAAAGCCTTCAACCAGCCTCTCAATCGCTTCTTGTATCATTTTTTAGCCCCCAACATCAGAAAATTCTGAAATATCGCCTTTCCGCCTTCAGTCAGCACAGACTCAGGATGGAACTGAACCCCTTCCACATGAAACTGTTTGTGTCTTACTCCCATAATCTCGCCCTCGGCAGTGTATGCCGAGACTTCAAGACAAGATGGTAATGTCCTCTCATCAACGATGAGAGAGTGATACCGTCCCCCTGAGATGGGATTCGGCAGCCCCTTAAATATCGTGCAGCCGTCGTGATATATGCGGGACGACTTGCCGTGAAGCAAGCGTTCAGCCTTGACCACTCTGCCCCCGAAAACCTGCGCTATGCATTGATGACCAAGACAGATTCCCATAATCGGAATCGTTCCGCAAAAAGATTCTATCAGTTGGTTGGAGACGCCGGCAGACTCAGGTCTTCCAGGTCCAGGCGAGATGACAAGGTATGAAGGAGCAAGTTCTTTCGCCTCAGGAACTGTTATGCGGTCGTTCCTTACGACAACAATTTCCCCGTGAAGAGCGCCCAACGCCTGTACGATGTTGTATGTGAACGAATCGTAGTTGTCAATCACGAGTATCATCTCACATCCCTCCAGAAGAGGCTTCAATCGCTACTTTAAGTGCCATCAATTTCTCTTCAGTCTCCTGATATTCCCTCTCAGGTTCTGAATCGGCAACTATACCAGCACCTGCTTGAAGATATGCGGTCCCGTCTTCAACCACAATCATTCTGATGGCAATGCAGGTGTCCAGAGCACCTGAAGGTGAAAAATAGCCAACCGCCCCGGCGTATAAACCGCGCGGCTCTTTCTCCAGTTCCTCAATGATTTCCATAGCACGCACTTTCGGAGCACCTGTGACCGTACCCGCGGGAAACACTGCTCGGAACAGATCAAACTGGTCGCACTCGTCTCTTAACTCTCCTTCAACATCCGAGACGATATGCATCACATGAGAATAACGCTCGATGCGCCTTAAACTCTCCACTCTGACACTGCCGTATTTACACACGCGCCCCAGGTCATTCCTTGCCAGGTCAATCAACATAAAGTGCTCGGCGTTCTCCTTCTCACTGGAAAGAAGTTCCTCCGCGAGTTCTCCGTTCTGCTTTCTGCTGGCCCCTCGGCGGCGAGTTCCTGCTATAGGTGAGGTAAACGCACGCCGTCCGTTCAAACGAACGAGAACCTCAGGAGAAGAGCCTATCACTCTTCTCCTTCTGTTTTCAAAGTAAAACATATAAGGAGAAGGATTGCTCATTCTCAATCTGCGATAAAGGTCGAAACAGTCTCCGTCGAAGTTAGCGCGAAGCCGTCGAGAAAGGACTATTTGAAAACAGTCACCTTCTCTGATATAGTGCTTTGCCTTCTTCACCATTTCGGCGTATTCTGCAGCAGAAGCGTTGGAGAAAAACTCGACTCTTCTTCTGTTCCGCCCAAGTCTGCTGTGAACGAGCGGTTTCTCCAATGCGTCTACAATCTCTTTATGAAGAACAGGTTCTTTCTTCTCTTTCTCCGGAACCAGCGAAAAAACCGTCATCTTTCTCATAAGATGGTCGAAGACAACAAGCGTCTCGACAAAGTCAAATTCGCACAAGGAGATTTTCCTTTCTCCTTTACTCTTCTCAGGAATATTCTCAAGGTGTCTGATGTAATCGTAAGAGACATAACCAACAGCACCTCCAAGAATGCTTGGACGGTCTTCTTCTCCTATCACTTCTGTCGAGCCGAATACACTCTTCAAAACATCAAGAGGATCGCTTCTTGCCACCCTCTCTTTCTCTTCGTCACGATAGATAACACTGTTTTCTTCAGCAACCAGAGTCCGCTTCGATGGAAACCCGATGAAAGAAAATCTCCCTAATCTGTCCACGCTTTCAGCGCTCTCTAACAGAAAACTCGCTCCTATTTCCCGCAACTTCAGAAATGCCGAGACAGGAGTCTCCAAGTCGGCAGGCAGTTCTGATGAAACTACCTGTAGAACTCTTTTCTTTTCACATCCGTCTCTATCCATCTTTTTCTCTCCTAACTCCCAAATAAAAGAAGACCTGCTACCAAAAAATGATTTGGTAACAGGTCTTCTTTGATGTTTCAGGTAAAGGTGAATTTCAGAGATTAAGGAAGACCTTTACCAAATCACAGAGTATACCACCAGTACCAGCATCGTCCGCTGGCGTCGGCAAATATAACTCTGTGACTCGGCATCCGTCTCCCCATATATAAAATCCAAAAATCAAAGGGAGTGTAACACCTACCGAAGGTAAAGTCAAGAAGAATCGCGTGCAGGATAGAAGATTTTTCACTCCACACCTTTCGTTAAACGATGCAAAAGAGACAAAAGACTACAATCCGCCATCAACTTTGGGGCTGCGCAGGTCTTTTGCGTCTCTTAAAAGCGTGTTGCAGGCAGGACAAAACTGCTCCTTTGTGGAAGAGAATGTTGTGACATTGTAAGCCCTTCCGCAAGAAGGGCACTCCTTTATGTTCGTCTTCTGCTGCTGCAAAACCTCAAGAATCTGTTCCATAGTGATATAGTTTTTCGAAACAAGAATCTCTCCCAATCGCATATAAAGCCCGAGCCTGCGGAGACGCCGCTGCTCTTTGAGACATTCCTCTACTTGCGCCAGCGTAACAAACCGTTTCATAACCGCAATTGCTCCGAAAAGCGTCTCTCGCGTAGTTGCCGTAGATGTTGCGTTCTCAAACTCCTCTATCTGTTTGTTCAGAATTCTCACAACATCTTCTTTTGTGAGATATCCGAGCCTCACCATAATCCTTCCTGTAGATTCGTAAAAAAGTTGTTCCTTTTGGATTTTAAGGACAGTGTTAAACTGCTCCTTGCTTATCTTACCGTCTCTTAGTGCGATTCTAGCGAACTGTAGTTCTTTTGGCACTATCATGCGCTTCTTCCTTGCTCACCTTGCCCCTATTGAGTTTTCCCTTCGTCGAAGAAAAGAGTAGTGTCTACTTGTACATTGTCTGAGTCCTCTGGAATTTGGAGTGGCTTCTTACAGTACTTACAGATGTATGTTTGCGTAGGTTCATACCGGAACACATTGTATCTCCGTTTACATCCTGTGCAAACCATCAGTTCTTTGCGCTGGAGTTTGAGTATCTCGATAACCTTCTCGGAGGTAAGAAACCCTTTCTCGACCAAAATTTCTCCGAGACGGCAGAATATTCCGCTCTCTTCACGGAGAGCCTGAGCGCGCAACGCTTCATTGATTTGCTCCTCTGTGCAGTAACCCTTTTTAACCGCTATCTTACCCATAACAGAATCCTGTAAATGCTCTTCTGCATAGCGCATATTCCCTGCTAGACTTTGTTGTTGAACCTGTATAATTTCTGCAAGTTGCTCCACCGTTATAAACCCTTTCTCCAACATAATCTCTCCCAGCCGTTTGCGTGGATTGGTCTGCCCCTGTAGTCTTACGCACTCGCTCAACTGTTCAGCGTTGATAAAACCCAATTCAACCGCAATGCGACCGAAAAGAGTCTGAGGACGCTTCTCTTTCCTCGCACCCTCCTGCAATTTACTCCCCCCTGCCTTTTCTTTCTATCTCCCCTCACTGCGCTCTTTGTCCGCCTTTTCGGCGTCCTGCGCACTTATCACACAACGGAAGCCAACGCTCTTGAACCTCAAAGACGGGTCCTCTGGATACCGCTCGTATGTTGTATAGCCCGTTACAGACTCAAAACTCCCCCCTCTTATGACCCGGTACCTCTGCCCAAACTTTTCCACTTTTGCCTCATTGCCAGGATAGGCGTCGTAATAATCAGCAACCCATTCTGCAACATTACCCACCATGTTGAAGCATCCATATGGACTCTGCCCTTCAGGAAAAGAATCCACAGCAACCACTTTACCGTGCCCGCTCTCCTTCACATTGCATTTTTTGGAGTCAAAAGTATCACCCCACGGGTACTTCCTTTTATCTATTCCTCGTGCGGCTTTCTCCCATTCCGCCTCCGTAGGAAGCCGCTTACCCGCCCATTCCGCATATGCCTTGGCATCTTCCCAACTCACATAAACGACAGGTAAGTTAGCCATCTCTTCGGGCATCACCCCTCCAGGCCACGCTTGCATTCTGCCTTTCCAATCGTATCCTGATGCCTTCAGGAAATCATTGAACTCCTTGTTAGTCACCTCGTACTTGTCAATGTAGTAATCTTCGAGAGTGACCGACCTGACAGGCTGGGTATCAAGGTATCCCGCTCCCTCAAAACCCATTGGAAACGCTCCTTTTTTTATTAAGACCATCCCTTCAGTTATGGAACTCTTCTGCGCAGGAGGAGGTGTCTGCTTACCAACCACTTTTTCCGACTCGCCCTCCACAGGAGGATGAACAGTCTCTCTCTTCGGTAGTGGAACATTGGGCTTAGGTCCTGTTCTTACAAGTGTCTGCCCTTCCGGAATCGTCCCTGTTGAAGGTTCATCTGAAACAGGCGCCACCACAACAGGTTTCTGCCCGCCGCCGCGGCACCCGATAAGCACAACTACGACAATAACCAACGCCCACATTTTCCACCCCATATCATCCCTCCTTCATTTACTATCATTATTGAAAAACCTTTTCAGAGAGTTGTTTAACCCTTCTATTCACATACTCGATGTCCCGCTCCGTTAAACCATATCTTTTCACATCCTCCGCTGACGCCATTTTGAGCAACTGCAAGAGTTCACCAAAAGTTTTTAAAGCGTTCTTCTCCTGCCCCTCCAACTTCTCATAAGTGCACCCTAACAGATAGAAAGCACGGAGATGCCCGCTGTTTGCAGAAAGCGCGTTGAAAAACGAGAGAAGAGATTTGTTGTATTGCTGTTCCTTCAAATAAATCTCACCTGTGTGAGTATGAACACTGGCAAGACGGGGAAGCAGATTATTCTCTATGATGTCGGCATACATCCGCCACTCATCGGGAACATTACTCTCTTTGATTTTGTTACGGAAAACTTCCATATCACGCGTGAACCGCTCTATGGCTTTATGATACCATTTCAGCGCGTTCTCGTTTTTCTCAGCCTTGCGCCAGCAGTCGCCAATTCGAGCAAAAAACTCACCGTTATCTATGTAGGGGTGAGCCGGATACTCCTCAAGTAACTCCTCTCGAGCCTCAGCCGCCCTTTCGTAATCACCTTGCTCATACAGTGCGTTACTCTCTTCAACCCTTTTTTCCAAGTACTTGAAGACCTTATCCACTTTGCTCGTTGCGTCCTTCTTTTGCAACTCTTCGGAAGTTGAAGCACAGGAGACTGAAGCCAAAGAAACCGCAAAAAGAATAATTGCCAAGAGTTTTTTACTTTTTTCTCCCCTTCTTGAAAAACCGCTCATTTGCACACCTCTATCTTTTTGACAGGTTCACTCATCAGAGTTCTCTGCTCACCAAAAATCTCAATAAGAAGCGGACTGCCAACAGAAATCTCCTGCAACATTTTCCCTTTGAAGAAAGATTTGGATGTCGGTTCAGCCTTCTCGGTATCCTTCTTTATCACTACGGAACCGCCCTTTGTGTTCTCCTTCTGCCCCATAATCCGCCTAATTGCCCTGTACCCCAGCGCATCAGGCTCACTCAACCTGTAAACCGTCCCGCTAACTGTTGTTATCATAAACGAATGCTCGTCATCTGCTTGATAACTCTTTGCCATCTCTCAAAACTTGCCTCCAAAACCTCTCTTATTCTCATTATATCAATTACTCCATTAAAAATCAAACCTTCAGATTCTTCTCTTCTTTAACAAGTCTTCGTAAAGATTGAGCGTCTTTTTTGCATATTCGTCTGGCGAAAACCTCGAACGCACATCTTGGACCGCAGCCGATGAGAGAGACTTATATAACTCTTTATCATCCACGACTCGGATGATTTTCTCAGCTATGGCGTCAGGTCTCTCTTCAACCACAAAACCTGTCATTCCATCCTTCACAATCTCCCCAAGCATCCCGCGATTTGAGACAATTGCAGGCTTCCCCATACAGAGCGCCTCTCGAAGCGCCCGTGCAGTCTCATCTGTACCTGTCACCAAATAAACCTTCACATCCAGCGCTCCTATAGCAGCCACATAGTCGTCTCCCGTGTGATAACCTGTAAATTTGACCACCTCCGAAAGCCCCATCTTTTGTGCAGGTTTGACTGCCACAGTCTCTATGTGAGTTCCTCGCCCTATTACAACACCGCGAACCTGCGGCCTCTTCTCATACGCAAGCCTGATAGCCTCAAGAAATATTTGAAACCGCCTCTTTTTCTGCACCCGCGCCACAACACCAACTGCAAAGTCAGCGTCAGACAGACCAAACCTCTCTCGCTGTCTTCCAAGTCCCCGTGTAGCGTCGAACCGCTCTAAATCCACAGGCGGCTCCATCAGAAGAAGAGGAGAGGTTCTCCAAACTTTCTCAGCACGCTTCTTGTGCCAGTTGCTCGGTACAACAACAGCGTCTGTAATCGCCTTGGTGAGATAACGAACACGCCAACGAGAAAGAAGCGAGCCAAGTGAATGAACTGTGCGGACCACAGAAGGCTTCCTTCTACTCTTCCTCGCCGCCCAGCCGCCAACTATATGGTCACCGTTCAAATGAGTGTGAACTATATCTATTCCCTCCTTGTCTATGAACTCTTCAACTTCAGGAATATCCTTTACACTCGATACAAGGTCGAAATGTTTTCGCAGGATGAACGATGTGAGAGGTTCTACCCCGTATTCATCAGCACGCCGTTCAAGCGAAGAGCGTTCCCCCTCCACATATCTCCCGCAAGCAAAATAGACCTGCACCCCCATTTTTTTGAGATGCTTGCAGATTAAAAGAACAGTCTCAGCAGGACCTGTCAACTTCACATTCGAGAAGAGATGAAGAACTTTCAAGTTTTGCTATCCTCCTTTGATTCCCCCTTCTCGACGGACGAGTTCAACCCATTGCGCTTTACGCCCTTCCGACAACGCCTCCGCCGTGTTCCAGATAAGACGCCGCTTCGCCCAGAAGCGAGTCCCCTGAATCGCTCTTAAGAATACACGCTCTCTCACACGAAGCCCAATACAGCTAGGTAAGGAGGCATTCAACTGCGCAATCATACTTGCCACCCGCCATTCACTCAATCCTCTTTTCGATACCGCTCCGAGGTCTCCCACCTCCAACAGGTCTCCGTCCGTCAGTATGTTCTGCGCCTTCAAATCCTTATGATATACATCCGCCTTTATTAAACGGTTCAGGAAGGAAGCGACTCTCTCGGTCGCTTTTCGTAAATTCTCTGCGTCGCCTTCCATAATCAAAGAATGCACTTTCTCTTGAAAGTTTTTCTCCGCTCTCTCCATAAAGAGAAACTCTTTGAGCCCTAAAAGAGAGACTCGTCTTAAATAAGAGAGATGCCTCACAGTAGGAACGCCCAATATAGAAAGACGGTTTGCAGCGCCCCACGCTCTTCGAAGTTCCCCCTTCCCAAGCAGAGCTCGAAACCATCCCAATGGCGCCCCATAGGAGCGAACTTTTAGGAACTTATCAGGAGGAGTACTCAAAGACAAAAGAATTTGCACCCATGCAATCGCTTGCTCCTTTATGGAACGGCGGCAAAAGATTTTGAATCCGCGGAATCTGAATTTGCAGAACTCCGTAGATTCTTTGAAACAGCGAGCGGAACGGGAAAGAATACGCCGTTGCCTCATCTTCCTCATCAACGATTCAATCACAATACGCATCCCCTCCTCATTTCCGAAATACCCCTCAAAAAATGTTCTGAGAACCTCAGAATTACCACAAGCACGCTCAATCCCAAGAGCAAGCGATGTTACATCTCGGATTGCATACCTATCAGGCATATGCTTTTTGAAAAACCGCGTTTTCTGAACATCTATCAAGCAAAATCTCCCGTCCTCGACGAATATGTTTCCAGGGTGAAGGTCGCCGTGAAAGACCCCACAGGAATGGACACTGCGCACATATTCGCCCAACTTACGCAACATCTCCTCTCGCTGAACACCTTTTACATCAGGAAGAACAACTCCCAGTTCAGTCCCTTTTGTTTTGCGGAGAACCAGATAGGAAGGATGAGTTCCGCCATACTCAAGGAAGCCAATCGCTTCAGCACAAGCAAGTCCTCGCTCCTGCAAGGCGGCAATTTTGTAAAACTCCCTCCTCGAACGACTGCCCAGTAACAGGTATTTCAGTTTCTCAAAAAAACCTTTTGGATAATGCCCTTTCACTATAAACCACTCGTTTCCAACTTCCGCAGCCCACACCTTCTTCGAAAAAGAGTCCTTGCGAACACTCAAACGTCCGCTACAGGCGTCTTCAACCATCCTGCGAACCAACTCCTTCTGTGAGCCCTCTTTTGCCTCGATTCGCAACTAACCCTTCCTACCCAACCCTCAAATTTAGCATAATAAATCAGAATCCTTTCTGATTGTCAATACCCTCCTTCTCATCGCAACAATCTATTTCTTACCACTGCTGCCACTATTAACCGAATCCTCAAAGGAATCCCTTTGAAGTTTCGGATACTTTTTGGATAGAATAGGTTTCAGTGAATAGTAGGAGGCATAAGAGATGGACAAAGGAAGGGATATTATTTTCAGTATCTGGCGAAAGCAGGAAGGTTCGGTAGGGCTCATTTTTCTTGCTGTCCTTGGATTCCTCGCTGCTGGGGTCCTCGGCACAGTTGCTTATATCAATTACTCCCAACTCAAGCAGTGTAAGGAAGAATTGGACAAAACGGAAACAGATTTAAGAGGAGAGAAGAAAGCATTAAAGGAGCAGAACGCGCAGTTAGAAGAAGAGAACAAAAAGATGCGTAGCCAGATAACAGAAGCCCAGATGGAGTTGACGAAGTTGCAGGTTGCAAAGGATACGCTTCAAAGACAGGCGGATGAGCAGAAGGAACGCATCGGAGATCTCACCAGAAAGGCAGGGGAAATGGAGACATTGAGAGTATCCCTTTCTGAGAAGAATGAGCAGATTAAAAAGGTAGAGTCTCTCTTGAAGGAGAAAGAGGAGGAAATATCACGACTTCTGTCCGAATTGAGTATCTCCAAAGAAGAAGCGAGCAAAGGGCGGGAAGGGTTACTGAAGGAGAGAGACGAGTTGGCGGCACGCCTTTCAGAAGCGAATGCCACTCTTGTGCGACGGGAAAAAGAAGTGACGAATTTGAAAGAGAAATTGAGGCAGTGTGAAGCGGAGTTGAACAAGACGGCGGCAGTAAAATCAAGCGACATCGAGAAACTCAAATCTGATGTAGCGAATAAAGAAAAAGAAATCAATGACCTAAAGAAAGTGATTGACGAGTTGAGAGAAGATAAAGAGAGGCTTCTTACCCAGATTGCGCTTAAGCAGAAGGAAGAGGAAAGGCTCTCAAAAGAGTTTCTTGAGGAGTTAGTGATTCTGGCAGGACCTCAAGGAACTCGCGGCGATATGGACATCCGTGTTTCGAATTCTACCCTCGCTGGCTCAAAAATCAATCTGACGCGGCAACTTGATATGGAGTTAGATACTGTTGGTATCTTTGCAGAGTTTACTGGCAAAGGGCGATTCGGCTTCTCTCTCAACTTTTTTCAAATCTATTACGAAGGAAGCACGACCTTGGCAGAAACTGTCAGATTCGCAGGAATGACTGCCAACGCAGGAGACGACATCAATACATATTTCTCGACCCTTCAGGGAGGCGTGACTCTTCACATCAATTTCGGCTCTGTCTTCCGCAGCAGATATAGACGAATCGAGTTAGGCATCCTTGCAGGAGCCCGATATGTGAAATACACAGGCGAAATCGAAGATGTCACAACTGGCTCATTGAGCCGCGAGAGCCTTTCGGCTTTCTTGCCACTTGCAGGTTTCACCGCTTCATACCACATTGGTGCGGATGTTTCTATCATTGGCAAACTTTTTGGCGGTTACTTCACATATGGCTTCTACTCGGCACCGAACTTCCTCGAAGCCTCACTCGCACTTTCCCTCAGACTTATGGACCATATCAGACTCGAACTTGGCTATCTTTCTTCGAACATCCACATAAGATACGACGATACCGACACAGGTGACAGTTTCCGCGTGGAACACTCCTTCGAAGGACCGTTCCTTGCATTAGTTGCCGCTTTTTGAGGTAACTACGCAGGGCTCTCATAATGGCTCGTTGTGGAAGATGTAACAAAGATGCGATAACGGTTTCTGCTCGGCTCGGATTCTGCGCAGATTGCATTCGTGAGTATTACGACAAAGTTTCAAATAGAATCGGAAAAGTCCGTGCAAGGTTACGCAAGAGTTTCAATCTGCCAGAAAGCATCCCATCCGCCAAAGAAGGAGTTGAATGCCATCTTTGCGCAAACCGTTGCAGAATAGAAGAGACCAAGACAGGTTTCTGCGGTGTGTGGCGGAATACGGATGGCAAACTCCGCTCCGCCTTTGGAATGAAAAGAGTCTCTGCTGTTTCGTTTTACTATGATGCGCTTCCAACCAACTGCGTAGCCGACTGGGTCTGCCCTGCACATACAGGCGCAGGATTCCCGAAGTTTGCCCATTCCAAAGGAACGGAATACGGTTACAAAAATCTTGCCGTCTTCTACCAGTCCTGTAATTTTGACTGCTTCTTCTGCCAGAATTGGCATTTCCGCGATTCTGGAACTCACACATATAAGACTCCGGAAGAGNTATCTTCTGCTGTTGATGACGAGACCGCCTGCATCTGCTATTTCGGTGGTGACCCGACTCCGAATGCTAAGCATTCGCTTGATGTTGCAAGAATAGCCCGAGGTAGAAACCCTGAGCGCATATTGCGGATATGCTGGGAGACAAACGGAGCAGTCAGCGTAGGCGTTCTGAGAAAAATGGCTCAACTTGCGCTTGAAAGTGGGGGCTGTATCAAGTTCGATTTGAAATTCGGCTCAGATGAGTTGTCTAAAGCGATTTGTGGCGTATCCAATCGGGCTGTTTTTGAGAATTTCAGATATGTGGCACGACTCGCAAAAAAGCGTCCAGAAGTGCCACTCCTCGTTGCCTCAACCCTTCTGATTCCTGGATATGTTGATGAGAAAGAACTCGATACTCTTGCGTCTTTTATAGCGAGTGTTGATAAAGGGACGCCGTGGGCGCTTCTTGGTTTCCATCCCGATTACTACTTAACCGACCTGCCAAGAACGAGCAGAAGCCACGCCGAAACTGCGCTCCATATTGCTCGCAAATACGGAATCGAAAATGTCCGCATAGGCAACCTTCATCTTCTCAGCAATGCATACTGAATGATAACGCAAGTTTATGATGAATGAGAAGCGATAGGAAGCGTCTCCACTTATAGGGTAAGGGAGGCTGAAGCAATGAAGTGGTTGTGGGTTATCTTTCTGACTGTTGTGGTCTTTACTGTTTCAGGGTGTGTTGCGGTAGACTATTATGACTATGTGACTTATACGGATGAATACGAAACGCGGACTGTGCCTGTCCGAGAAAGAGTGTTAGTTCCTGATTGGGAGAGAATCGGGGATTTGCTCATCTTGGGAGCATTTCTTCACGCTGTGGGTCACACGAGGGTGAAGGTTTATCACGAGTATCCACCTTATCGTGGGCGGTGTCGTTGGTAAGAGGTGGTAAAAGAGTCTCTCCCTTTCGGACGAGACGGAGGACATCTCTTGCTGCTTCTTCGATGAAGAAGGGGTCGTATCGGGCGGCATTAATGCGGTTTGACAGGTCCACGCACCTCTTTTGAAGTTCGAGTTTCTGTTCTCTTAAGGCTTGAATCCGTTTCTCCGCCTGTTCAAGTTGCATCTCCTTTGGATGGACAAGGAAATGTCGCCCGATGATGAAGAAAACGAACACGAGGAGGACAAATAGAATCTCGTTCTGAAGAACCTCTACCGCCTGGCGGTTTTTAGAGCAAATTGCAGATTCTCTCTTATCCTGCGCCATATCTTGCTCTTTCACCCAACAACTCCTCGATTCGAAGAAGTCTATTGTATTTTGCGATTCTCTCTCCTCTGCAAGGGGAACCGGTTTTGATTTGTCCTGCGCCTGTAGCGACTGCAAGGTCGGCGATGAAAGTGTCTTCGGTCTCCCCTGAGCGGTGAGAGATGACAGTTTTGTAGCCATGCCTTTTGGCAAACTCAAGAGTTTGAAGAGTTTCGGTGAGAGTTCCTGTCTGATTGGGTTTGATAAGAATAGCGTTCGCTGCCCCCAATTCAAGCCCTTTTTTCAAGTATTTCACATTCGTGACGAAGATGTCGTCGCCGACGAGTTGGATTTTGTGTCCAAGTGTCCGAGTCAGCGCAACCCAGCCGTTCCAGTCTTCCTCAGAGAGCCCGTCTTCGATGGAGAATATAGGAAACTCATCGCACAACTCGACATACATATTCAGCATCCCCTCTGTGTTCTTTCTCCCGTCCTTTTCTGTTTTGAAAATGTATCTACCTTCTGAGTAGAACGAAGAGGCAGCAACATCAAGAGCAAGTTTTACTTGAGTACCAGGTTTGTAGCCTGCGTTGTTCACAGCATCCATAATCAGTTCGAGCGCTTCAGCGTTTGATCGAAGAAGAGGAGCAAACCCGCCTTCGTCTCCGACCCCTGTAGAAAGCCCTCTCTTCCTGAGAATTGCCCCGAGTGTGTGAAAAATTTCACTGCCCGCGGCTAATGCTTCAGAGAATTTTTTGAACCCGACAGGTGCTATTATGAACTCTTGAAAATCGAGGTTATTGTCAGCATGTTTTCCTCCGTTCAGGATATTGAAGAGAGGAATTGGCAAAGTAGTGGCTGTTTCTCCTCCCAGGTAAGCAAAAAGCGGCAGGTCGGATTCCTCCGCTGCAGATTTGCAACAGGCAAGACTAACAGCCAATATTGCGTTTGCGCCCAATCTCGACTTGTTCGGCGTTCCATCCAACTCTATCATCCGATTGTCCAATTCACCCTGATTAGACACTTCCATCCCTGTTAGAACAGGGGCAATCACTTCGTTGATATTCTTAACCGCTTTTGTCACTCCCTTACCTAAATAGCGCTTCCCGCCATCCCGTAATTCAACCGCCTCATTGGAGCCTGTTGAGGCACCTGACGGTACGGACGCTACGGCTGATATCCCGCTTTCCAGAAGAACTTCCGCCTCAACAGTTGGATTGCCTCTTGAGTCGAGTATCTCTCTTGCCCGTATTTTTGCAATGCGACTCATCCCATACCTCCTCCTAATAGAATCTTCGACCTAAGATAATACCTCTTATCCCAAAAAAGAAGAACATTCTGTCAAAAGAGACGAAACAAAAAGTCAATATTTTTCAAAAAGGGCTCGTTAATAAAGAGACGGCACCTTCTTAAAAGGTGCCGTCTCTTTTATTTAGCGCAGTTTGAGTAAAAGGTTATATGTGAATCTTACGGTATTTCATCGCCTCAAGGACACGCTCTTTCGCTAATGCTATTGCGGCGTCTCTCGGGTACATTTTCTTTGAAAATGTGCGTTCGAGAACATTCCTTGTGTTTCTCGTTATTTTCTCTTCAATGGTCGGAAAAACTTGCGACTCTGTAGCGCCAGCATATTCGAGCGCCCCGCAGATGACACCGCCTGCGTTCGCTATGAAACATGGAAGATTCAAAATCCCTTTGTCATGCAGTTTTCTCTCCGCCTCAAACTGAACAGGAACATTAGCACCCTGAACAATAAGTTTTGCTTTAACTTTGTTATAGTTTGACATATTGATAGAATCGGGTCTTGCAGCAGGAATAAGGACATCGCAGTCAACTTCAAGGCAAGCAGCCACGGGCAGTTTTTCTCCTTGAGGATAGTCGAGAACCGAGCCTTTTTCGGCTTTCACTTTG
>JAOAAR010000162.1 GCA_026418755.1 Planctomycetota bacterium | reverse complement strand
GGGCTGCACTTCACATCCCCTCGCAAAACGACACACTTTCGATTCCAGGGCTTATACACTTGAGGGTCTTTGGGTCCAAAAAGCGCAACTGATGGGGTCTCAAACAAAGCGGCTATGTGAAGCGGTCCTGTATCGCCTCCTATGAAGAGGGACGCTCGACTTAACAAATACGCCAGTTGTCTGGGGTTCTCGAAACGAGGGGCAATGACAGCCCCTCCCCCCTCTTTGACGATGTTCACTGCTGAAAACCACTCGTCTTTACCCCATGTTACAACCACTAACAGGCTGGGGTCGCAGGCGAGTTGGCAACACAGTCTTGCATAGTTTTTCACAGGCCACCGTTTAAAGTCTGCAAACCTACTTGTTCCTGGATGAACCACCACCAATTTTTTGTTGAATCCGCGTTGCTCGTACAGAAACCGTTCGGTAACAACTCTGTCTTCCGCAGTGAACTCAAACGGCACCGTGCTCATAAACGGCTCTGATTTGACCCCTATCTCGTCCAGCAGTTTCATCATTCTCTCAACCCGAGGGAGTTGCTTCGGTAATCTCACTTTTATCGTATAAAATATATGCGACCCTTCGTAAACGCGTCCTGCGGAGAATCCGATTCGCTTTTTTGCTCCGCTCAAGAAGGTCAACAGTCCACTTCTGAAATTTCCTTGAAAGTCGAGGACAGCGTCGTAGCCTTTTCGAAGTTTCAAAAGCAATCCTATTGCATCAAGAGGCATTCGTAAAACTTTCAACGGATTTCGAATCATCCCTTTTGCATAGCGGCGCCTGCTGACAGGAATCACTTTATCCACAAACTTAAACCCTAATACGAGCGGTGCCGCCTCCTCTTCTACCAGCCAGTGAATCTCCGCATCAGGAAGCCCTTTTTTAAGCATATAAACAGCATTAGCGGTCACTGCCACATCACCCAACGCACTCAAGCGCACCACCAGAACCTTCACTTCTCACCCCACTCAACGGAACAATACAATCGCCTTTCCCCCACCAGCCATCCGCCGAACAGTTCTGCGAACCCATAAAGTGCAGTCAAACTATGCTCAGCCTTCTCGCTTAATACTCGCCCTCCTTCCTTCTCCCACCTCAATTCAAGGACAACCTTCACTTTCAAACCTTCTACTCTAAAACCTTTAACGCTCACTCCACATAGCCGCCCTCCCCCCGCTTCTTCCAAACCTCTAACCGCCGACTTTGCCTCTACTTTCTCCTTCTCCAAATCCCATTGAACCGCCATTAACACTTTTGGGTTCGATTTTTTTAACTCTTCCAAGTCAACCACCCCGTAAACGAACCTGCTCCTCTCTTCGCCTTGCTTCACCTCTAATGGCTCCCCTACTCCCAACTCTTTGAGGCTTTTGTCGAGCAATAGAACCCTCAACCAGAAAACAGGAGCCTTTTCTTTCTCTTTCTCCGCTACCTCTTCTCCCAATAACTTCAGGACCTTCACCTTCAAACGCTTAACAAAAGACGCCCTCTCAGAATCAAGTCTTTCCACTTCTTCTTCGCCGTTTTCCGAAACCATCTTCCAGAATCTTTGCTCCACATCTTTTATGAGATTCTGAATCCGTCCTGATGTGAACACCGTTCCTATCTCATCTGGAAGCCACCCCAAAAGTTCTCTCTGCTCCATCACCCTCAAAACTTCCCTTGTCTTTCCATCTCCCTCATCCTTATCTGTCAGTCTGGTTAGATAACTGAGGACAACACTCTCTGCGTCCGAAACATTTATGACCTCATTTTTCCCTTCCGTAGATGCTTCGCATTGCTTCGCCATTTCACCGCTCGCACAAAAATCGGGTAGCCACTTAAGCGCCGCATTGAACCACTTTCCACCTTCTTCGTAGTTCGCTCTTCTTATAGCAACCACTCCCCGTAAAAAACTCTTCATTCCCAAATAATGAGAAACGAACCTTGAGACTCCCATATCTTTAATAACATTGTCCAACTGCTCAAAAGAGGCCACTTCGAGCGCCTCTTCAATCGCTTTATACTCTTTCAATCTTTCCTTCATCCTGTCTGATATACTAATCTTTTGCCATATTGTTGTCTCAAGGCGAAGCAATCCCATTTTCGCCGCCGCTACTATTTCCTCGTCTTCGCAGATTCGCACAATCTCTTCATACTCTTTCTTCGCCAACTTGAAATCTCCCATCTTCTCGGCGCAGAGCGCAGCACGAAAACGACACAACCGAGCAATCTCCTCGCTTTTGCTTGAAACCATAACCTTCAAATACCCCTCTCGCGCCTCTTTATACTTTCCCATCACCACTTCTTCAATCAACCACTTCTGATACCCATCTATATCTTTCTGTGCAGAAGGGGATTCTTCTCCCAATCCGACAAACAAGAGAAGAAGGAAGGAAACACAAACCAAGAGAAACGACAAAAACGACAGAAAAAAACCTCTTTTCATCAATCACCCTGACACAAAAGACAAAGTAATTATATCATATCAACATAGCCGACTCCATCCTGTCTTAGTAAGGATAGGCTCGCTCTTCATTTGCTTCGCTTAGCACAAAAATCAAAACTTTTTAGAAAACTTACTAAATTGGTTCAATCGGCGATTCTTTTGGCGTTTCCTGTTCAAGTTTACTATCTTATAAAGAGGGAGTCGTTTGGAGGAGTTAAATTGGAGTTAAGGAAGAGGTTGCTTGAGATTCTTAAAGAGAAAGCGGTTTTCAGGTTCAAAGAGGCGATAAAACTTGCAAGTGGGGGAACAAGCAACTATTACATTGACTGCCGTCAGGTGACCCTCGACCCTGAAGGATGTTATCTTGTCGGTGAGTTATTTTGGGAGTTGGCGGATTCGCTCGGTGCGACGGCGGTTGTAGGGCTCACACTCGGCGCAGACCCTCTTGTTGTTTCCACAGGACTTGCCGCTTATCGGCGTAAAAAGCCGCTCAAAATGGCAATTGTGCGTAAGGAGGCGAAAACGCACGGTTTGCAGCGTCGAATAGAAGGTCCCCCTTTAAGTGAAACAGAAAGAGTCCTCGTTGTAGAGGATGTTGCAACGACAGGTGCTTCCGCCCTGATGGCTGTGGATGCGCTTGAAGCGGAGTTCAAGTGCAAAATAATCGCAATCAGCGCGATTGTGAATCGAGAAGAAGGGGCAAAAGAAGCGATTGAAAAGCGGGGTATTCCTTTCATCCCATTTTTTACGAAAGAGGAGTTGTTATGAGCATATCCGCTTGTGTAGTGACAACAGGAGAAGAACTTCTTTTTGGCACCACTCTGGATACAAACGGAACTGAACTTTCACGCCGTCTCCTGAGCCTTGGAGTTCACACAAAACTGCGCCTCACCGTCGGAGACAAGATGGCAGATATAACCAACGCCATAAAGCAGGGGCTTCAAGAGGCGGATATCGTAGTCGTGACAGGCGGGCTTGGTCCGACAGATGACGACACGACAAGAGAATCTATAGCGCATCTCTTGAATCTCTCTCTTGAGAGAGATTACGAAGCAGAATCTCATCTGAAAGATGTTTTGAGCAAAGTGAAAGTTTCCATCGGGGAGAGCGAGTTAAAACAAGCAAAAGTTCCAGAGAGAAGTATAGTCATTCCGAATCGCCATGGGACGGCGGCAGGGTTTGCCCTGGAGGTGTGTGTAGAAGGCTCTTCAAAACTGATTTTTGCACTTTCAGGAGTTCCTTTTGAGATGCGCCAGATGTTTGAAGATAGTGTAGCGCCGCTGATTGAGCAAAAATTTGCCGGGAGGTTACATCCTCTTTCCATCCGCCGAATCAACACTATCGGCTATTCTGAATCGGAGGTGCAAGGATTGGTCCATTCACTCAAAATTCCTGACACCGTCTCGGTAGCATATAAAGCATCTGATTACATCGTAAGTGTTATGTTTTACTCTGAAGAGGAAAAAGAGGTAGAAAGAACTGCAGAGTCTTTTAGGCAACTCTTGGATAGGCGGAAATTTCTCTCGGAAGGAGATGTTTCAATTCAGGAGGCGCTACTTGCCGCACTTAAAACAGGGAAAGGCACTTTTGCCATCGCAGAATCTTTTACAGGCGGATTGATTATGGACAGAGTAACCTCCGTCCCAGGAATCTCAGAGTTCTTCAAGGGAGGGGTAGTTGCTTATGCGGCAGACTCAAAAACCGCTCTATTAGGAGTTTCAGAGAAGACAATTCGAGAAAAGAGGCTGTATTCCGAAGAAGTGGCACTGGAGATGGCGAGAGGAGTAAAAAGACTTTTTGGTGCGGACTTTTCTGTTGCAACGACAGGAGTCGCTGGTCCAGCAGATGTCTCGCCCGACGCACCTGCCGGCTTATGTGTTGTGGCTGTGTGTGGAAAAAGCTCTGAGTATGTGAAACGGTTCAGAATCCCTGGAGACAGACAGACAGTGAAAAGCCGCGCATCTAACATCGCCATCAATCTGCTTCGTTTGGCATTTCTCTCTCTTTGATGAAACTAACAGACTCCCCTCCACCTATGGTATCATAAAAATGCTTTGAGGTTCTGAAATGAAGGCTATTTATAGGGAGTTTCGTCTGTTCTCTTCTCCATATTCTCCTTTATCTGGTTCAGAGTCTTAAGGTATATCCTTTCGTTTCTGGGGTCAAGAGCGAGCGCTTTTTGAACCAGTTCAAGAGCCCGATTCAAGTCTCCTTCTGTTTTGAGGAGCGTATAGGCGAAGTTGTTGAGAGCAGGAGCGTAAGTTGGGTCTTCTTTGACGGCGGTTTCGAACAAAATAAGAGCAGTTTTCTCATCACCTTGGCGGAATCGGGCGTTGCCTGCATTCGTGAGTGCCACCGCACGCTTTCTTCTGTCTGAAAACTCATTGTATGCTTGTAGGTAGAACTCTGCTGCTTTTTCCAAGTCGCAGTTTTCTTCCCAGAAAAGCCCCAGTGAGACTTTATCATCAGGAGAGAGTTTGAACGAGATTCTTTCAGGGGGTACGGGGGCACGCGCTATAC
>JAOAAR010000161.1 GCA_026418755.1 Planctomycetota bacterium | reverse complement strand
CTATTGCCCCGTTCATCAATGAGAACGAACCCTTCCTGTTCCTCACACCAGGCATATGGTCTCTTTAAACGAACAATCGCTTTCAAAGAGCCGTTTCTCGTTATTTCTGCTTCATCAACGCTTTCAATCCAGCCACACCTCTTAAGAAGTTCTCTTAGAGTAGCAACCCCCTGCCCGTTCTCGAGATTAAGGCGCAGTGTCTCTGGGAAACAGTCTATAATGGCTTTCTCTACCGCTTCCCTGAACTGTTCTTCTATTTTTTGTGTGGTAACCTTGAGTGTTTCCCGTTTCAGAACATAGGCGATTTGAGGAGTCTCTTTGTGAGCGCGGCATAGAAGGTATGCCGTGCTCCCTAAAACGCAAATCAAGACAACTGCAACTGTAAATCCACTTATGCGCATAAAGCCTTTCTTCTTAAAGCCATTTCAAGCATTCTAATGCAAAGAGTCTGGTAATCAACGCCAATCGCTGCCGCTGCTTTCGGGAGAAGACTTCTCTCCGTCAGTCCAGGTATTGTGTTTACTTCTAACACAAAAACCTTTCTCTCTTGAAGAATCATATCCACCCGAGAGAAGTCACGGGCGCCGACCGCTATGTGAGCGCAAAGCGCAATCTCCTGACAGAGGCGATAAAGCCGTGGCTCAAGACGCGGGTTCACAATATAAAGAGTTCCAGGGTCCTCGTACTTCGCTTTATAGTCGAAGAACCTTTTTGACGGTCTCAACTCGATAAGAGGAAGCGCTCTTCCATCAAGAATTCCGCAGGTGAGTTCTCTGCCACTTATATACTTTTCAACTAGCACTTTGTTGTCAAACCGAAAGGCGGTCGAAAGCGCATCGTTCAATTCGCTACGCATATCAACAATGCTTACTCCTACACTTGAGCCCTCTCTTGCAGGTTTTACTACTACGGGGTAGCCGCTCAGATGGCGTTTAATGAACCAATCCGCCTCTTCACCCGATATAGAAGAATCGAGGACGATATATTCCGCAGTGGGCACACCGAACGATTCAAAAGACTTTTTTGTGAGAACTTTGTCCATTGCAATCTTTGCACCTTCGGGACCGCTTCCTGTGTAAGGAATTTTGCGTTCCTCCAACAGGCGAGCCAGTTCGCCGTCTTCTCCGAACCTGCCATGCATCGCTATAAACGCTACATCAATCTTCTCTTTTTCCACCGCTTCTATCGAATCTTCGTTAAGAAGAATCTCTTTGACAATGTAGCCTGCTTCGTTGAGAGCGCTTGCCACCGCCTTGCCTGTCTTGATGGAAATCTCTCTCTCACTCGAAGTCCCACCCATTATCACGCCAACAACAATCTTTTTTCTCTCCACCCTCTTTCCTCCTATCAGGATATCAGTCTCATTTCCGTCTGGAGTTCTACTCCAAAGACTTTTTTGACTCGTTTTCGTGCAGTCTCTATCAACTCGAGAACATCCTTGAAAGTAGCATTCCCTGTGTTGATGATGAAGTTGGCGTGCTTTGAACTGAATTGTGCACCTCCTACCCGATAGCCTTTTAGCCCTACTCTTTCAATGAGATAACCGGCACTGTGATGCGGAGACGGGTTTTTGAAAACGCATCCTGCTGACGGTTTATTCATCGGCTGCGTGGTAACCCTCTCCTTCAAAATTTTGTGCATCCTCTCCATTAAAGTTTGAGGAGATGATGTCTTAAGGTTCAACCACACGCCGACCACCACTTCACCACCCTGAACAGGTCCTCTCCTATATGAAAAGACAAGTTCATCCCTTCTCTTTGTGAACAATTTGTCTCCGTTTGCAAACTCTACAGCAGAAACAAAATCTCCAAATGAGCCACACTTTGTTCCAGCGTTCATCACTACAGCCCCGCCAACTGTAGCGGGAATCCCGCATAAAACCTCAATTCCCCCAAGCCCGCGCTCTACACACATCTTGATAAGATTCGGAAGCATAACACCGGCTGCTGCAAAAACAGTCTCTCCGTCGAATTTGACATTGCAAAGACTCCTCATCGATATGACAGGGCGCGTAAAGACTCCGTCTTTGATAACCACCTTACTTCCACCACCAAGAACGAAAGGTTTTACTCCCTCCGAGCGGAAGTGGGCGAGCAAAAGACAAACATCCTCAGGAGAAAGAGGCTCGTAAAAATGTTCAGTGACTCCTCCGATTCTCATTGTCGTCCACTCGGACAACACTTCTTCTCTCGGTATGAGGGTAACGCTATACAACACTCGTCCTCCTGACAGCACTGACAATCCGATGTTGCAACGGCATTTTGTCGGTCACGAACGCCCTCACAGCATATGCCACTCGCCAGAGGTCTCCTGCTCCCATAAAACAGAGAACATCTCCTTCGCCAATGGAAGAGCGAAGGTAAGCAAGAAGCGTATCAAATGAGTTGAAGGCGAGCGCTTCGACTCCGCGTGATTCCAAAGCAACAGATAGAGCAGCAGGTGAAAGGTGGGTTCTCAGCCTATCTTCTCGGACAGAATATATCGGCGGCACAATCACCCGCCGAGCAGATGAAAGCGAATCAACAAATCCTCCGAAGAACTCCTGCAACCGATTGTTCTGATGAGGTTGAAATATGTAAGTGATTCTACGGTTTCTGTATCGGTTGTTCACCGTTCCTACCACCGCTTTTATCTCGGTTGGATGATGAGCATAGTCATCTATGATTGTTACAGGAGAATCGAGTATCACTTCAATTCTCCGTTTGACGCCGGCAAACGATTCAAGTGATGCTTTGATGAGTGAAGAACTTATACCCAGGTTGTGAGCGATGGTAAATGCGCAAGCAGCGTTGTAGATGTTATGAATCCCGTCCACAAGAAGAGAAAAATTAAGCGTTCGATTGGCAAACTGAAGGATGAACCTTGCATTTCCATCTTGTGTCTCTGAGTGGATGATTCTGTAATCGGCGGTTGCTCTTCTACCGAACGAGATTCTTTTACAACGAGCATGTGAAGCGACTTCACTTGTGACATTGCAGTCTCTGTTGTATACAAGAAGTCCGTCGTAAGGGAGAAGTCCAACAAATTTGCGGAAAGATTCTACGAGTGCCTCCGTCGTGTTATAATAGTCCAAATGGTCAGGCTCAATGTTTGTCACCGCTGCATATCTTGGGCGCAGGTTCAGGAAAGAGGATGCATATTCGCAAGCCTCCACAATAAAAAAAGATGCAGAAGAGCGCTGTTTCACTCCACGCAATTGCTCGCATTCAGCACCTATGACGAACGCGGGTTGAAAATAGGAATCTACCAAAATCTTCGTAACCATAGAGGTTGTGGTGCTTTTGCCGTGGGTCCCTGCTATTGCTATGCCTATCCGTTTTCGCATAAGTTCCCCTAATGCTTCCGCATATTTCAAGGATGGAATAGAACGTCTCCTTGCCTCTGCTATCTCCGGATTTTCATCGCTTATAGCAGCGCTCCTGATAATACATTTACAGTCTTCCTCGACATTAGAACCACTATGACCAATAGTCACAGTGACACCTTGTTGTCTCAGCATCTCTATAGTAGGAGTCTCCTCTTTGTCTGAGCCGCTCACCTCGTAGCCGAATGAAAGAAGCAGTTTCGCCAGTTGCGACATACCGCTTCCCCCGATTCCTACGAGATGTAATTTCGCTGGTGCATCAGGCAACATCTCATCCACCCCCAAATTGCCCTTCACAGACAGATTATGGCGGCTAGAAGGAAGGCGAGAGCGCATGCACTCGCCACCACAGCCGCTATCCTATCGTTTGTCGCCACTTTTCGACGAAACCACACATTCATCTACTCTGACACCTTCGGTATCAAAATCTTCATCCCTTCACGGACGCCCCATTCGTCCGTCAACACATCTTTATTCGCCTCTAAAATCTTCCGCCATAAACTCGCTTTACCGTATGCTTTCTTCGCAATCACACTCAAAACATCATTCTTCTGCACGATGTATAACTTGCCAGGCACAGGTTCTGTGCTTGTGTCAGGGTCAACCGAAATCGCAGTAGACGGGGTGCCGCTTCCCCCTTTCATTGCCGCGACTGTCTCTTTCTCTTCAGGTATTGTCAATTTTAGACCAGGATGTAGGTCATCAGGGCGAGGGCATATGTCCCGGTTCGCATCGTAAATCCTCTTCCACTTACTGCCATCTCCGTATACTTTCTTCGCAATAAGCCAGTATGAGTCGTTTTTCTCAACAACATAGGTTTTTGGTGCCGTTTTTTGTGGTGCCTCTTTCGGAATCTCAACTTTTGCACTACTTGGACCGCTTGATACTGAAGCAGGCGACTGTGGTGCTTCCACAACAGGAGCAGGAATGCGGGGTTCCTCTAACAATTCCTCTATCGGCGTCGTGTCTTTTTCTTTCTTCGGTATAGGTAATAGACTGCCGTCAATCGTCGCAGTTGGGTTCTTGAGTGCGCGAGGTTCTACTACATCAGTCGAGATTTTGCTAACGCCTGGTGCCAGTTCACTCGGTAGTTCCACCGTAGAAAGGGTTTCAGGCGCCTTTACTGCCGAACCGCTTTCAAGCAGCACCGCAATCGAAAACAAAAGAGCGAGTGCGCCGATTAGCAACAACTTGGCTGATTTTGCCATCCCTATTATCCTCCAAAACCTCTCTCACTATCTCTTCGGCAATTTTCTCTTCCGCTACTCTCAAAGAATCGTTTTTCTCGTACACCTCAACCGCTTTTTCACGCCTCCTTGAGTTGAGGAGAAGACTTAAAAGAGATGTTGTCCCTTTGCTACTCAAATTCTTCTGCTCGACAACCACTGCTGCCCCCAACCGCTCGAGTTCCGTCGCATTGAACAACTGGTGCTGGTCAGCACAAGCAGGATGCGGCACTAAAAGCGCAGGTTTACGCATCCTCATTATCTCTGCACAGGTCAACGCCCCTGCCCTCCCAACAACCACATCGCTTGCAGCATACAGAGTCCACATCTCATCCCACTGTCTCTTATACACATCT
>JAOAAR010000160.1 GCA_026418755.1 Planctomycetota bacterium | reverse complement strand
GAATATATTGCTTTTCTTGATTCTGATGATTTATGGCTGCCAGATAAGTTAGAAAAACAACTCGAAGTGTTCAGGACAAGCAACGACTCATCTGGAATCGTGTATTGCAGTATGATAAGGCTTGAGAAAGGAATAGCAACACTCCATTCCAACCACTATAGAGGACAGGTTAACATTGAGAATGTACTTGAAAAGGGAGGAATCGCAACCTCAAGGATAATGGTTAGAAAAAGTACTCTCGAAAATATTGGGACATTTGATGAATCGCTTCCTGCTTTTGAGGACTGGGAATTAGAAATGAGAATCTCAAAAATACGTTCTTTCGTCTCAATCGAGGAAGTGGGTGTAATACAGAGGAGGTTTGGAAAAGGAGTCTATTATAATAATCCCGTTTCTGCATTGTCAGGATTAGAGATTCTTTTAGATAAATATAAAAAGGAAATAATTAGGAATAAATATGTGATGCGAAGATTCTACTCTACTATAGGAAATTCATATTGTTTAATAAACAAGTGCAGTACTGGAATTAGATATTTTGTTAAGGCGATGACCGTTGGAGGTTACATACACTTAAGACTGTGGTTTCAGATATTCACAGCTTTATTAGGTACAGACGTCTATAAAATCTCTCAAAGATTCTATAGAAAGTTACGGAATATTGTATTGAATCTTTTATGGACTCGGAGAATATGGATTCAGAAAATCCCAAAAAATATAAGAAGGTTTCTAACACAATTTGAAAGCAACAAAAAGCTTTTAGTTAATAGGTTCTACTTATGGCGAATGTAAGTGTAATCATTCCTACGTATAACAGAGCATTTGTTATAGGAGATGCTATCCGCAGCGTGCTCGATCAGACATTTCAAGATTTCGAAATAATAGTTGTCGATGACGGCTCCACAGACAATACGGAAGAGATAGTAAGAAACTTTAACGATAACAGAATAAAATATATCAAGTTAAGCGAGAATCGCGGCGCCGCCGCCGCAAGAAATGTTGGAATCAGAGAGGCAAAAGGAGAATATATTGCTTTTCTTGATTCTGATGATTTATGGCTGCCAGATAAGTTAGAAAAACAACTCGAAGTGTTCAGGACCAAAGGAAATATTGGGGTTGTTTATTGTAAAAGAATGAGGCTTTCAAAGTACGGCTTTTCAATGGGCTCCTGTAACGATAAAATTTACAACAGTATCCTTGTGGGAGGAATAGAAACATCTGCCCTTTTGATAAAAAAAAGGATATTAAACACAGTAGGAGGATTTGACGAAACTTTTCCTTCCACTAACGATAGAGAATTAGAGATAAGAATCGCAAAGAAATATTCTTTTGACTATACCGACATCATTGGCGTTATACAACGTCGATTCGATGAAGGAATTGGCTCGTCCCCTCACTCTGTTATTACAAGCCGTAATCTCCTTCTTCAAAAGTTTAATAAAGACATATCTTCTAATAAAGCTGCACTAAAGAGATTATATGCAAATTTAGGCGATTCTTACTGTAAAATAAATAGAGCAAGAGTTGGAGCAAGATGCTTCTTCAAAGCACTCTCTAATGATTATACTGATGTGAGAATCTGGTTCTGCCTCCTCACATCCCTATTCGGGGCAAATGCCTATAAAGCAGCTCAACATATCCGCCGCGAGCTCCGGTATCTTCTGTTCAGACTCTGGAAAAAACGAAAGATACCGAAGGAGATAATAGAATTTTTGAAGCGATATGAGAGTAATAAGGCGTTATGCCAGTTTTTGTACAAGTAAGAAAATTTAATATCCCCCAGTATCCCGTCGAAATCTCTGATAGAAGATTTAGGGAGGTTACGGAGAGTTCCTCAATCAACCTTAAAGATTTCGGTCATCGATCTCTACTGTGCTATTGGCGACTCTCCATCAACAGCAAGTGTTAAAGCAGAACAGGAAAAACTCATTCCTCGCAGAAGGTCCTCTGCCAGAAGTAAACAGCAGAGAGGTTTATGCCTTTCAGTCCCTCAAGGAATTTGGGCTCTGAGACCGAACCATAAATCTACCTCTATTTTAACTTAACGAACCTGACGATAAGAGCGGTTTTCCCTCGGCTTCTATCACACTCGAACTTCGCCAAAAGAGGATCTCTTCTTACACTGCTTATTCAAGTTTTCTACGTTCTAACAAGAAGTTGGAAATAGAACAGCATTACATTTTTCGTTTTGTCGCATAAAAACCTGCTCAACGCATCCTTCTTCTGAGAAGCATTTTTCTTTCTTAGAGAGACTCAATTTTCTTAACATTATTAGAAGGCTTCTACAAACTCCTAAGTCAGAGATGGAATCGTTGAGAAAAAAAATGTTTGAAAAAGGAGAAGATGAAGGTAGAATTAGTTTTCGATTTGTTGGAAGGAACGGGATTTGGCATACGCATATACTCCTGGCTTGAGAGTGGCGAAGGCGACGAGGATTGTGAGGCATCGGCTTCTTCCCGTGGATGGGGAGGTCCTGGTTAAGAAAGGGCAGAAGGTGCGTGCGGAGGATGTGGTAGCACGCACTGAGATGCCTGGCGATGTTGAGAGTGTGAATGTTGTAGGGAAATTGGGAATCGAGCCTCAGGACATCAAGCGGTATATGTTGAAGAAGGAAGGAGACATTGTAAAGAAGGGCGAGGTGATTGCTGAGAGTAAGCCTTTCATAAAATGGTTCAAGACGACCGTTGTTTCGCCGATCGATGGAGTAGTTGAGTCTGTATCGGAGGTGACAGGGCAGGTTTTGGTACGCCACCCACCGCGTCCTGTTCAGGTGCAGGCATACATTGATGGGGTGGTTGAAGAGGTGTTTCCGTCTCAAGGAGTAGCGGTTGCGGCTTACGGTTCTTTTTTGCAAGGAATCTTCGGAATCGGAAAGGAGTGCTGGGGAGTTTTGAAGTGCAAGGCAAAAAGCCCTTCTGATGTACTGGATGTTAAGGATTTAAGCGAAAAGGATGCAGGGTGTGTGCTTGTGGCAGGAGCGTTTGTGAGTGTGGAGGCTATTTTGAAGGCATTTGAACTGAATGTGAAGGGGATTGTAACAGGCGGTTTGAACGCCTCGGACATAAAGAGATTGCTTGGGAGGGACATAGGGGTAGCGATTACAGGCACAGAGGAGATTCCGACGACGCTTGTGGTGACTGAGGGTTTTGGAAAGATGGGGATGGCGCAGAGAACATTTTCGTTGTTGAGAGAGAGGGACGGGATGAGAGTGTCAATATCTGGGGCGACGCAGATAAGAGCAGGTGTGATAAGACCTGAGGTAATAATCCCGTTGGGAGATTCCGTACCGCAAGAGGTAGAGCAAAAGGAAAGAGAAGCGTTGAAGGTAGGGGATGTGGTGCGCTTGATAAGGGAGCCGTATTTTGGGAGAATCGGGGCGGTATCGGAGTTGCCGCCTGAGTTGCAAAAAGTTGAGACAGAATCGAAGGTGCGGGTTTTGAAGGTGAAGTTGTGGGACGATGGTAAGGAGGTTCTCGTTCCGCGGGCGAATGTGGAGTTGATAGAGGAATAGACAACAAACGATATAAGGAGAATAAAGATGCGGTGGACGATTGTAGGGATACTGATATTGGGGGCGGTTTTACTGGTTGCTGATGACTCGGATAAAGGGACGACGAGGAAGCCTGGTGAGTTAGTTCTACCGCAGAAATTCGAGGCAAAGGATTATCCTGGCGATGAAGGGAATCAGATACTTTTAGTGTGGGGTGCGTCTACTGGAGACAACACCCAGTTTGAAGAGATTGAAGAGCGGTATAAGGAGTTGGTCAAAAAGGAGGCGAGCAATTGGAAGGAGCAGATAAGAGAGTTAGTGGATGCTGTGCCAGGTGCGAGAAGCGTGTTCAGCGGGCTTGAGGCGGATTTGTTCGGGCGGGTGACGAGCAAGGTAAGGATGAGACTTGCTGCTGATGTGGAGAAAGAGAAGAAGGTGGTTTATGAACTTTACTATTCTGATAAAAGAGGTGTGCCTGCAGGAGAGCGGAATCTTTTGGGGCGGGTAGGGTCGAATGAGATGACGAATCTGGTGACTGCGAAGCCTGATTTGTTTGGGAAGAGGCCGAAGGAGAGGTTTGCGCATTTCTTTGTCGTGGATGTAGAGAGAGTCTTTTGTAGTAGAGAGGCAGAGAGAATAGACGAGTTAAAGTCTATGTTGCTTGGACAGACGAGAATCAAGGACGAGTTAAAGGGCGCTGATAGGGAGAGAAAGGAGATAGAGGAAGAAAGGCTGAAGTTGCGCGCGATGTTGAAACTGCTAGATGAGGCATGCAGGGGAGAAAAGGCGGAGCCGTACAATGTGGCTTACTGGCTTGAAGAGTTGATAAAACAGATGGCGATAGTAGAGAGGTTGGGAGAGAGTCGGCAGAAGGCGTTGGATTTCTCCATTGTGGGAGAAGAGAAGTTAAAAGATGCAAGTGTTGGGGAGAGAGTAGCGAGAGCGCAGAGGAATTTGGAAAACGCTCTTCTCTCTCTTGGGGATGTATTCAAGAATTCGTGGCTGGGTTGCTATGTGGTGAAAGAGATTGAAGAGAAAATGGACGAGATGGAGAGGCTTTTGAGGCTCCAGAAGGAAGAAGCAGAAAACTTAGTGATGATGTTAGAGGAAAATTTGAGGAGAGCGGAGGAGAAGGAGAAAGTTTTGAAGGGGTTGAGCGATAAGTCTCTTGCGCCAAGATTTATTGAGGAATTGAGGGCGTCGGTTGCGGAGATGTACAGGGAAGTGCAAGAGTTGAGGATGTCACTGGAGATAGAGTTGGGAAAGAAATCGGTGTATGCAGAGGCTGCTGGTGAGGCCGCTAAGAGGTATAATTCTTTTGTAGTGAGCAGAAGTGGAATGCTTGGGCGTATATACGAGGCTTGGAAGAGGCTGTGCGAAGGAACGCCAGAGAAAGCAGAGGTGTTGAAGACAGGAATAGAGCGCATAAAGAGAACGGTTGAAGAATCCGAGGCAGAGTATGAGAAGAGATATGAGGAGGTGGTAGGGTTTGCACTTTTATACCGCTTCTGTGCTG
>JAOAAR010000159.1 GCA_026418755.1 Planctomycetota bacterium | reverse complement strand
CTTCTTTTCCCCTTTCAACTCAACATTGCTCTCTGAATGGATGAAATAGTAGGAATATGTGCAAGTAGCAACCGCCGAGTCTTTATCAGACGACAAGGTTATTTGCTCAACTTTATGCTCTGAGAGGACAACCCTTATACCAGAAAGGAAAAAATCAGACAACTGTTTGCTCAATCTCTTTTGAAGAGCGGAGTTCTGGTCGTCAACAACCGCAACGATTTCATTCATCTTCCCTGATAAAAACAGCGAGTCAAGACTTTTAATGGTATCGCACACACCCTTCTTTGCAACGGCGACTTCCGCTCTCTCCAGCATCGTCCGAACTTTCTCTTCAGACTCCTTCACATCCTGCCCAAAAATGTCTCTTAAAAGTTTCACTTCTTCCTGCGCTTTAATTGCAGCAGTGAGAGCATCCTTCGGAGAACTCTCAATCGTCGCATTATAGGTCTGACACTCCGCTTCCAGCCGCTTCATACTCGCCTCAATCTTCTCAATCTCACCTCTAATAAACTCCTGCTGCTTGCGCATCCTTTCGCAAAGCGGCGCACTCTTCAAGTAGTCCTCTGATAACTTAAACGCTACCCTGTAGTTCTTCCTGTCAACCTCTATCTTTACATCCTCTTTAATCTGGCGCAACTTCTTAACTGAATCCAGCAAGTCGGTCACTTCCTTAGCATTTGGAATAAGGTTTTGCGCCATCTGGAGATAGGTCTGCGTGCTCTCTATCTCGCCCTTCTTCAACTCGTTACGGGCTGTCTCAACAAGATTCTTAAACTGTGCAGACTTCTTCAACTCATCATTCGCCTGTTTTATAAGAGGCAACACCTTCTGCTCATAACCCTTATAACTTGTTGGAATCCGCTTGAGAACCACCAATGCCTTCTCCCATTCCTCATCCTTCAGAAGTCTCTTTGCTTCATTAAAATCCTCTTCAATCTTCTGAAAATCTTCATACTCTTTTTTGCAGCGCGCAAGAAGAGTTTGTGCCTCTTCAAGGTCGGAAACCTCTTTAAGAAGATTCTCCAGTTCGTCCATCGCAAGCCGATACTTCTGCTCCTCTATATGAACCTTTATGAGCCGAAGAGCGTCTTTTACCTTCTCGGAAAGTTCAAACTCCCACTTGACAGAGTCAACAGGTGGCTCTACACCGCTTTTCTCCAGTTTGAAGTTCACAGAAATCGGCTGATACCCTTTCTTCTCCGCCGAGACCACATAAAGCCCTGCTTCAAACTCCTTATCGGCTAAAAGCGGCTGCTTAAGAGTCTCAGGTTCCTGTGCCTTCCGGATAAAAAGAGACGAGCCAACAGGTAACTTCGCGAGTATCTGCGCCGCAGGAAACTTAACCATCTCCTTCTTTTCGGGTTGAATAGGCGGCTGCATTACTGGCGGCTGAACAGTTGGCGGCTGTACTACTGGCAGTTGAGGCGGTGGCTGTTGAGTCGGTAGACGCTCAGGAACCTGCATAGGAGGAACAGTAACAACAGGAGACTCCTCTTCTTTCGGTTTCTGCTTTTGAGAAAGAAGGAAAATCGCAACCCCAACTCCTGCCAAAAGAATCAGCATAACAGCGATGAGCGGGATAAGAGAAGTAGATGGTTTTGAAACTTTCTCGGCCGCAGATGCCACACTTGCTGAAATGGTCGAGCCTTCTGCGGCTCCTATCTCGAGAGTCATCGGTCCTGCGGAGGCGTCGTATGTACCGCTTTCAAGCGCTTCAATCGCATTCACCAGTTCCGTCGGCGTCTGAAACCGCTCCGCAGGCTCCTTCATCAGCATCTTCATAACCAACGCTTCGACAGCAGGTGGCACTTCAGGATTCTTCTCCCGTATGGAGGGAGGTTTTTCATACACATGCATGTAAATGAGAGTTGTCGGAGTATCCGCTTTGAACGGCACAGTACCGCTTAAAAGTTCGTAAAGCACTACCCCGAGAGAATAAATATCGCTCCGGGTATCAACTTTCTCCCCTTTTCCCTGCTCAGGTGACATATAATGAGGTGTGCCTAACACTACATTCGCTTGGGTGACCATTACGGAACCGCCACCAACCGCCTTCGCAAGACCAAAATCCGTCACCTTCACGCTCCCGTCCTCTTTAAGCATAATGTTCGACGGCTTTATGTCTCGATGAACAACCCCTTTTTTATGCGCCGCTTCCAGCGCCTTCGCCACCTCCTTCGTTATCCTAAGCGCCTCCCTAACAGGAAACTTTCCCCGCTTCTTCAAAAGCCCTGCAAGGTCCTCACCTTCTATGAACTCCATCGCAAAGTAGGGAATCCCGTCCTTTATACCATATGCATAAACCGAGATTATAGAAGGATGATTCAACCTCGCCGCTTCTCTTGCTTCCCTCTCAAAACGCGCCTTAAACGATTCATCTTTCGCCAGTCTCTCCGGCAGTATTTTGAGAGCCACATCTCTGTCCAAAGAAATCTGCCTGGCTAAATAAACCTGTCCCATCCCCCCTTCCGCTATCTTCTTGATGACTTTGAAATCGCCGAAACTGATACCTTCCATCTTCTCCTCTCATTCTTCCTCTTAAAATCTACTTTCTGCGCATCTCCTCTTCATATATAAGAGGACGCCTATAAGTCGCCGGCGGAGTCTGTGGCTCCTTCGGAGGAGTATAAATATCAGGAGCCCCGTGACGGCGCACCACTCTGTAAACCTCCTCTTCCTCGTCACAGAAAATCACAAAAGGATAAGAAGGTCCAGGCGGAGTGTCCCGCCAAGGGTTGATACTCAGGCGTTCATCTGCATACTTCTTGGGCTTAAAATAAGGTGGCTTCGGCGGCTCGGAAATCGGCTCCCCTATCATACACCCGCAGACGAACAACAGAAGACACAAAAGCAAAAAAAGCCGCATATTTTCTTCCCCCACACTCTTACTTTATTAGAACGAAAAAACCGCCCCTTTTCAACTCAATAACTCAAAAATCTACGACACTACTGAATCCGTAGAGAGAGCATTCTCTCTCCGCATACCGCATTGCAAAACTATTATTCACAAAATGCTATTCAGAACACGAGATTCTGCTTCGCTTCCCCTCGGTTCTAATCCGTATTCTCGGGTCTAACCGATGCGTTTTTCGTCACCGTAGCGTCAGTCCCATCAGACGCAGAGCCTTTGGACGCCGTCACGCTAATAGTCACAATGACAGTCTGTGGGTCAACAGACCACGACACATTGGTTATGTAACTCGCGATAACCTGCTGCGCTTCGCTCCCGGCAAACTCCGCAGGCGCAGATGTGAGCAGTTGCCCAGAATCGTTACGGAAACGCCGAACCACCGTCTTATTCGCCGTGTCATACCAGTAGCAAATCCAGTAATCAGTATAAACGGCGGTTTCAGTAGCAAGATTGAACCCCTTCACAATCTTGAAACGGAGTTCATCTCCAACAACCCTCGGCTTATATATACTGTCTGGATTCTGTGAAGAGGACATAATATCAGTCGTAATATTGTGTATAACCTGCTGCGTGTGGTAGTTCACATCCAAAAGGTTCTCCGCAAAACTGCCGCCTCTCATCATACTGAAAAAAAGATTCGCGGTCATCCCGAACAATACTACCAGCAGAACGCAAGTAATCATCACTTCAATAAGAGTCAACCCTTTTCTGTTCATCTTCCCCGCTCCTACTCAACTCTCTCTTCTTGCTCCTTCTCCTCTCGCTTCATCTGATTAACTGCCACCCCGAATACTTCGGCATATTGATTTGCATATACTCCGGCGGCGGCGAGTTGAGCAGCCCGAAGTCGTAACGGAAAACAGATGAAGAGTAACCGCTCGCAGGCGAACCTCCTGATGTGTAACCTTTCCAGTGGGCAAGCCCTGTGCTTGCGTTGCCATCCGATAGTAATGCACCGTAAAGCCTCAAATCTCGCATAAGCGATGACGAACCACTCACCGTAGTATTAGAAAAACCACCCGTCCGCGAATCGCCCCACGGCAACCACGAGAATGAGCCGTCTGAAGCAGAACCTCCCACACCCGCAGCAAACACCCCACAAACAATCAAATCCTTATCATTCCTCTGAAAACCGTCATTGTTCGTGAGATAGATGCTCTTTGCAGCCATCACCCCTAAACAAGCGTTGCCCGTGTAGTTAGGATTGACCGAGAAATTGTCCCCCCCCGGATTTGCAGAATCATAAACTACCGAGCGGTTGTCGTTGTCATCTTCATAATAAATATCGTCTGTGAGCAACACTTCTCTTTCGCTCACAATCGTCACCCTGCCGTTCAACTCAGCCGGCTCGTTGTTGTTCAGCCCTCCAATCGCCTTAACATCGCCCGTCGTGTGAATGATGAAACCAGTCGTCAACTCTATATGCGGGCTCGTCGTCTGCCAATAAGTGCTTGTGCCTCTCTTCACCAGGATGGCCACCCTTCTTCTCAAGCCCGGCTTATTGACGAAACTGATATAGGTGTCCAATGTGGTACCACTTTTTGCTATGATTGAAACCCCTTTCGGACCTACCCAGATTGTGCCATACTGGTCATCCACTACCTTGCTTGCACCCTGCCGCGCCTTGTTGCCCATATCCGACAAAGCCGTAAGTGGAGGGAAGTCTATCCTCTGTGCCGCCCAGTCAGGTGCTACCACAAAATAGGCATCATCACGACCACCACTCTCCGCATAATCCCTCGGCTGCATCGTCGAAGTCACCTGTGAATAAAATCTTGTTCCTCTATCCCAGTTGTAGTTGGAGAGATAATTACCCTGCCAGGTGAAACCCGAAAGAACCTCCCTCGGCGTGTCCATTCTGTTACGAAAGCCGATGTAATTGTTCGTATGCACCTTTCCATACCAGTGGTTCGTATCATCCGCCACTACCCACCCGTTCTCTGCAAACAGATTCCATCGTGAGAAAAAGTCTCTCTCCCTCACACGCAGTTTCACAGTACTATACGGCTTCACAGGACTGTTCTGCACCTGTCTCTTATACACATCT
>JAOAAR010000158.1 GCA_026418755.1 Planctomycetota bacterium | reverse complement strand
CTCTGGCACAGGTATAAACTCATCTATCGCATCAGTCAACTTGAATATCGGTCCGCAATTCGGGCACTCTCTCTTACCACAAGCACATTGCATCGCTTTAAGCGCAGAACCACGAACCACAGGAGTAGTATCACCAGGAAACTCATATTTGTTGAGAAGGTCTCGCAATTCCATCTCAACAAGGTCTAACAGTTCCGGGTCGTCAACCAGGTCAACCTTGTTCAGGAAAACAACAAGAGAAGGAACATTCACCTGCCTTGCCAAAAGAACATGCTCTCTCGTTTGAGGCATCGGACCATCATCCGCAGCAACCACTAAAACAGCCCCATCCATCTGTGCCGCACCTGTTATCATATTCTTGATATAGTCAACATGCCCAGGACAATCAATATGTGCATAATGCCTCTTCTCCGTCTCATACTCCACATGCGCCACCGCGATTGTCAATATCTTCATAGGGTCCCTACGCCCCTGTGCTTCTGAAGCCTTTGCCACCTGGTCATAAGTCTTCGGTGTTGCCATCCCCTTCTGCGCCAAGCACAGAGTTATCGCTGATGTCAGAGTCGTCTTCCCATGGTCAATGTGACCGATTGTCCCCACATTGACATGCGGCTTCGTCCTCTCAAATTTCCCCTTTGCCATTTCTTATCCCCTTAAAAAGCCTATCAATCCTTACAAAAATACAAACAACCCTTTCCATAATCAAATATTTTTTTCTTTCAGATTCTCTCTTCCGGAAGCTGCTGATGGGAATCGAACCCATGACCTCGTCCTTACCAAGGACGCGCTCTACCGTCTGAGCTACAGCAGCAACCTGTTAATAGCGTAACCATTAAAACCGTCTATTTCAACAAAAAAATCAAGCGGGCGAAGGGGCTCGAACCCTCAACCATCGGCTTGGAAGGCCGAAGCTCTACCAATTGAGCTACACCCGCAACTCCCAACTCTAACCAAATATATACAAAAATGGTCCTTTGTCAAGCCAAAAGAGAACTGTTCTGTCTCTTTCCTCAATCACTCCAAAAAACAAACAGCAAAAACAGAATAAAATGCGCCTGGAAGGATTCGAACCCTCAACTTTCGGATCCGTAGTCCGACGTTCTATCCAGTTGAACTACAGGCGCACATACTTTAATCTTTACTAAATTCCCCCTTCCCAGTCAACCCGAATCTTCGGTTTTGCTCTTTGGTTTTGCCACGCCCTCACATAATGCCGTCAACATCCACCGCAGAGGAAACATTCTTCTTAAGCGATTCCATGTCAGGAATGCGCGGACTTATATAGCCCAGATAAGGAACAACCCCCAAACACCTTACTCCTGATACCCTCTCAATCTCCTGCGGATTCGTCCTCTCTGCCAACCCCACCTCAATCTGCGTCGCATAGTTAACGATAAACCCCTTGACAGTAAGCCCATATGCCTGGGCACATCTAACAGTCAGAAGCGTATGATTGATTGTCCCAAGGTGAGGCCGAGTCACTACGAGAACAGGCAGTTTCAGTTGAGTAATCAACTCAACAGTAAGAAATTTCTCCGTAAGAGGAGTCATAATACCGCCCGCTCCTTCCACAATCATAAACTGATGGCGGCCCGCAAGATTGTTATAACCGCTGACCAACAACGGAATATCTATTGAAGTGTTGTTCATCTTCGCAGCCAGATGAGGAGAGACAGGAAGGGAGAAATAATACCTTCGTATCTCCTCAATAGAGTCTGTAACTCCTGACGCCTTCTGTAAGAAAAGTGCATCCGAGCCACCTCCTGTCTCAACTGGTTTATAAACTCCAACATTCACACCCCGTGATTGAAGAATAGCAGCGAGCGCAGCACTGAGCACCGTCTTGCCAACCCCCGTATCGGTTCCCGTCACAAAGATTCCCGCCATCACTCTCCTCCTTCTACTGCTGCTTCCTCCCTCTCTTTTCTTTCCCAGACTAAAAGTATATAAACAGTCTGCACAAGTGTCCAGAGCCAAACCCCAATAAGAGCACATAAAAAAACAAACGATAAGTGCCCAGGTAGAGCCAAACCAGGAAAAACCTTTTGCAACTCCTCCGGCAGCCATCTCCGTATACATAACAGACTCCAATCAAGAACAATAAACATCGCTGACGGAAGAGCAACCATCGCTTGAACAAATCCCCACTTCACACGACCAAGAACCACAGTTCCCACCCCTGGCAGAATCATTAGGTTAAGAATGAGAACGATAATCTTTTCACCTCTTGAGAGCCGTTTCAACGCAAACTTCTCCTTAATTATTACGAAGAAGAATCATAACCATTTCATCCTCAATTTTGAAGAACAACCGTCTTCTGCTGCACACAAAGAGAAATTTTATTTGAAACATTATATTAAAAAGGATAAAATAAAGATAGTTCCATTTTAGGACATCGTTAAGACATGAAACTCGTTAATCTCCTAAGTGAAGAAACGGTTGTATGCCCCTTAAAAGGACACACACGCGAAGAGGCTCTTAATGAGTTACTCGAAGCCCTCGATAAGGGGGGCTACCTTCGCAACAGAGACGCCGCTCTTCTCGCAGTTGAGGAGCGCGAACGCCTGGGATGCACTTCCATCGGCGGAGGAATCGCACTTCCTCATGCACGTACAGACACTGTCGATGGATTTGCAGTCGCTCTAGGAACAAGCAAGAATGGAATAGATTACCATTCCCCTGACGGTACACCTGTTAACATAGTCTGTCTGATTCTTGCACCGAGCGGAGAGTCGACTCTTTATGTGAGGCTACTCGGAGCAATCGCTCAACTTTTAAAAGATGAACAGACGAAGAAGAGCATAATCAATGCCACAACGGCAAGACAGATTCTAAAAATTATCCAGAAGAGCGGCATTGAAGTGGAACCTCGACTCAGAGTAAGGGATATTATGAAACCTCTGCCAGCACTGATTCGCCGCGAGACAAGCCTTAAAGAAGCGCTTGACATTATGTTCAAACACCACATCCTTGAACTGCCTGTCGTTGACGAAAACGGCATCCTCATAGGAGAAGTCTCCATAGAGAATGTCCTGAAAGTTGGACTCCCTGAATACCTCTTTCATATAGACAACCTCGCCTTTCTAAGCAGTTTTGAACCATTTGAAAGGTTGTTACGGCAAGAAACAGAACTCCATATCCACGATGTGATGTCTGAAAAGGTGGATGTAATAGATGTGGATGCACCAATGATACAGGCTGCAATCCTCGTGATGCGCGAAGAACTGCGTAGCGTTATCGTAATGGAGAAAAACAGACCTGTGGGGATGGTTTCACTTCTCGATTTCATCGAGAAAGTGCTTCGAGCATAAATAAATGGAGAAGTGGGAATGCAGGGTCTAGAAGAAACAACCGCTAAAATGGTCTTATCTGCAGTAATTCTTGTGTTTATGTTCGCTATGCTGGTCTTCAGCCGCATCCACAGAACGCTTATCGGACTCTTCGCAGCCTGCGCCGTATTGGCGTCCCACATCACACCATTCGAAAAAATAATCACCCATATAGATATGAATGTCCTTATGCTCCTCACAGCAATGATGCTCATTGTCACCATTACCCGCACAACAGGGCTTTTCCAGTTCATAGCGATAAAAAGCGCAAAACTAGCAGGAGGAGACCCTTTAAGACTCCTACTCCTCTTTGGAGTGATTACAGCCCTCGTGTCCGCCTTCTTCGACAATGTAACCACAGTCCTTCTAATAAGCCCCATAACCCTCCTCGTCTGCGCAGAATTCCGCATAAGCCCCATCCCATTCCTCATCTCTCAAGCAGTCGCTTCCAATTTTGGCGGCGTCGCAACCCTCATCGGCGACCCCCCCAACATAATGATTGGCTCCGCCGCCGACCTCTCCTTCAATCAGTTCATAATCCATCTCGCCCCTCTTGTCGTAGTTGTCATCTCTTTCTATGCCCTCCTCTTAAGACTCACATACAGAAAAAAAGTTGGCTACACCTCGGCGGTAATCAGAGCGCGTCTCGCAACTATGGATGAACGCAAATCAATAACCAACAAAAAACTCCTCTTCTGGTCTCTTGTTGTCCTCTTTATGACTCTTGTCGGACTTGCTCTTCACGCCATGCTGAAATTAGAAGCAGGCGTCATTGCTCTATGTGGCGCCACTTTGCTCCTGCTCATCTCCCGCGCAGATATCGTCAAAATCTTAGAAGAACTGGAACTTTCAACCCTTCTCTTTTTTATATGCCTCTACATAGTAATCGGAGCCTCTTTTGAATCAGGTCTCCTTAAAAGAGCAGGCAACCTTCTCGCTAACATCGCCCCACGCGACGAATTCCTGTTTTCCATAATGGTCATGTGGATTTCAGCCTTTCTCTCTGCCCTCACAGGAAGCGTTCCTCTTACAGCAATTATGATACCTCTCATTAAAACTCTGCCAAATTCCAATCCATCGCCTCATTCACTCTGGTGGGCACTTGCAATAGGCGCAGGCTTCGGTGGAAACATGACCCTCATCGGCGCCGCCGCAAACCTCGCCGTGGCAGGCATCGCTGAAAGAAGCGGCCATCAGATAACATTCAAATCTTTCTTCCTCCACGGCGCCCCTATCACGCTCCTCGCTCTCACCATAGCCTCCTTCTATCTCTTCCTCCGATATTTCCTCTGGTAAGGTTAACTTCTATGGCTGCTAAAACCCGGAGTTTTTCAATCGAGATAGACGAAAACTACTGTAAAGGATGCTCTCTCTGCATTCAGTTCTGCCCCGCCAAAGTGTTCGCCCCCTCCGAGAAACTAACAAAACGGGGTTACTTCGTCCCAGCCGTCGCAAACCCACAGAACTGCACAGGTTGCCTTTTCTGCGAACATCTCTGCCCCGATATCGCCATCCAAATCGTACGAAACACCCCTAAAACGCGGGGCAAGAAACTCTCTCAACAAAAACAATAAATCGTGATCCGATCAACATCACCGCTGGAAAAGAGGAAGATAGCACAAAGGAATCTCAAGGATAAGCGCCCCTATGGCGGTGGGAAAAACATCTCCATAATCCCCCATCCAGCAACCATCCTGCCTCTG
>JAOAAR010000157.1 GCA_026418755.1 Planctomycetota bacterium | reverse complement strand
GACCTGTTCCCATATCCCGATGTCGCACTCTCCACTTACAAGATATCGCCCTGTTTCGAGAAACTGTATTTTTGCTTGTGAACGGTCGTGCTCGTCTTCAATCTCTCCTATGATTTCCTCGACTGCATCTTCGAGGGTGGCAAGTCCGACTACTGAGCCGTATTCGTCAACAACTATGGCATGAGTCTCGCTACGAGCGATAAGAGTTCGCAGAAACAGATCCAGCGGTTGGCGATCAGGAACGAAAATAGGTTTCCTTATAAGTTCCTTGACTTCCAGATGAGGGTATAGGTATATATCTTTTGCGTGCAAGATTCCGAGAATGTTTTCGATATCTTTGTCAAAGACAGGTAGTTTGCGATAGCCTGTCTCTTGGAGGATCTTGAGAATATCAGAGCGGGGAGTGTTGATGTCACATCCTACGACACGCATTCTCGGTGTTACAATCTGTCTGACTCTTTTGTCACGAAGACGGAGAATCTGACCTAAAAGTTGGGCTTCATAGGGGTCTATGATTCTGTCTTGTTCTGCGCCACGGATAAGGGAGATGAGTCTATCATCTTCTCCTTTTTTAACTCGGCGTGCCAGAGGAGAGGTGAACAGTCGTGCCGTTTTGTCCAACACTTTTGCAGGTATGCGCAAGATAAAGGAGATGTAAAGGAGCGGGTATGCAACCAGTTTGCTCATAAACACAGGTGAGAGGAGCGCCACAAACTTTGGTGTCATTTCTCCGAATATTACGAGTGCGACGAATGCTATTAATTCTGCCAGGACGAAAGCGGAGTAACTGGGGAAGAAGCGTAGTGCTACCAAAAGCGCAAATGCCGAAAAGAGAAGGTTCACGAACATATTGCCTACCAACAGGATGCTCAGAAGCCTCCTTTGGTCTGACAAAAGTCTTGTTATAGGATGATGAGGGTTTTCTCCTAATCGGCGCACAACATAACGAGGCAGGGCGAAGAGCACCGACTCGCTGCAAGAGAATGTTGCGCTTAAAAGGAGCAGCGAACAAGCAATAAGAAAATCTGATGGATATAAGGGCAGGTGAGTCATTGAATTAAAAATCTCCACTTTGAGCCAGTTTTTTCCATTACCCACTTGCGTAAAATGGATTCTTCTCTCTCGTTCATCTTTCCCTCTTGGAGTAACTCTTGCGCATCCTCTCGGGCTTCCACCAGTAGAGGATAATCGTTTATAAGGTCTGCGATTTTCAAGTCGGGAAGTCCAGACTGCTTTTCACCGAAGAATTCTCCAGGTCCACGCATCCTCAAATCCTCTTCTGCTATTTTGAATCCATCATTTGTGTCCAAAAGAACCTGAATTCTTTTTCTCGCCTCCTCTGTGCTGATGTCTCCTGTTAGAATACACCAAGAGGGTTTTGTACTTCTTCCGATTCTTCCTCGCAGTTGATGAAGTTGCGCTAGTCCAAACCTCTGTGCATTCTCGATCACCATTACCGTTGCGTTTACAACATCGACTCCTACTTCAATTACTGTTGTTGCTACAAGAAGACCAATCTTTGCAGCACGGAATCTCTCCATTATGATGTCCCTTTTTTCAGGAGGCATCTTTCCGTGTAAGAGTTCAACCGTTCCATACCCTTTCATCTTCTCTTTCCAATCTTTGAAGGCTGAAATGGCGCCTCTCTGATTTTCGTCAATATCTTCAATCGAAGGGCAGACAACAAATGCCTGTTCTCCTTTTCTCAGCCTTTGACGCACAAATTCTACCGCTTCTTCAAACTCGTTTTTAGACAAGAAACTCGTCTTAGGAGGGATTCTGCCTGGTGGCATTTTGTCTATGAGCGAAACATCAGTGTCTCCAAAGATAGTGAGAGCCAGAGAGCGTGGAATAGGCGTGGCTGTCATAGTAAGAAGGTTGGGCGCCTGCGCTTTTTCGAGTAGTTTCAGCCGTTGCTCTACTCCGAACTTCTGCTGCTCATCTATCACTACGAGTGCGAGATTCTTAAAACACACCCCTTCACTGAACAGAGCGTGAGTTCCAACCAGAATTTGTATGTCTCCGTTTGCCACCATCCTAAGAAGCGTTTCCTTGCTCTCTGTGCTTGCCGTCAAACAGCCGATTTTCAATTTTGACCCCTCAAGGAGCCTCTTCAGAAGAAGATGGTGCTGCTCGGCTAACACTTCAGTCGGAGCCATCATCGCCGCCTGCATACCATTTGCCACCGCCACCAGCATAGCGTACAGGGAGACTATTGTCTTGCCACATCCGACATCCCCTTGAAGAAGTCTGTTCATCGGATATTTCGCAGTAAGGTCTCTCTTTATCTCTTGAATTGCGTTCTTCTGCGCTTTCGTTAAAGGAAACGGAATTCTTGCAAATATCCGCTCTTCAATCTTCGGAGTCACTTTCAACTGGACTCCTGTTCTGTTTTTCGTCCTTTTTTTGCGAGATGCGACAATCAACTGGAGTAAGAGAAACTCGTCATACTTGAGCCGCCTCAACCCCATTTGTAACTCCTCTTCGCTTTCGGGAAAATGGACCATCCACAATGCGTCTGCCAGTCTCGCCAGATTCCGTTTGTTTAAGAGATACTCAGGTAAATGTTCCACTATGTACGGGCGCACTTCAGACAGCGCTTGCCTTATAATCCTCCTTAAGAATTTCTGCCCGACTCCTTCCGTGACAGAATAAACAGATAGCATTTCGTCTGTCCTAATACTCTCTCCCAACACCTCATATTCTTCCACAGCGATTTGAGGTCTCTTCCACAGACGCATCTTTCCTGTTACAGAGAGAAGAGTTCCCTCTTTCAACTTATCGAGGATATAAGGTTGGTTGAACCAGACCGCATCGATTCTGCCTGTTCCGTCCTCAAGAGTTGCCGAAACGATGTGTAAGCGGCTCCTTGTTGGAACCGCCTTTGCCTCAACAACACGCCCAACTATGGTCTGCCTCTCACCCAAACGGAGCCTCGCTATCTCCGTTTTCTCTCGCCTGTCAATATATCTGTATGGGAGATGGAATAGAAGGTCAGAAACCGTGCGGATATCCAGAACCGCCAGACGCTCCGCTCTTACAGGTCCTACCCCCTTTATATACCGCACCTCGTCGCTGAGCAACATCTCCTTGCATACCCATCAATTTTTCGTCACTCAATTCTATCGCTTGCAGGCGGTCTGTCAAAGAAAACTCTTCTCACATTTTTGAGATGTGGAACTGGATAAACTTGATATGAATTGATACAGCAGATTCTTATCTGTAAAATTTTCGATGACAAGGAAGAGAAGAATTGTATGCGGATTGTTGCGATAGATGAAGCAGGATATGCTCCACTTCTTGGCCCCCTTGTTTCAAGCCGAGTGGAGTTTGAGTCGCTTGAGCCAACATCCCTTACCAATTCTCTTCTCTCTTCTCCATTTCCCATCAAAGACAGTAAAGTCCTCTACAACGGCAGAAAAACGCTCCACCGTCTTGAACAACCTGTTCGTTCTCTCTACCCTGAAAGTACTACATCAGGCTCCTATCTTAAGGCGGTTGCGGAATATGGAGAACCTCCGTTTTACTGGGACCCAACGGTTAAACTGCCGTTGAGCACTCTATCTTCGCTTGAGCCTGTTTCTATTCTATCTTCTGCGTCTGGAGAAGTGCGTTTCAGAGGCGCTACATCGCTTTATTTCTCTGAGCAGAAGTTCAACCACCTCTACTTAGAGACCCCTAACAAAGCGGAACTTTTATGGAGTCTTCTCAAAGGGCATATACGGGCGGTTTTGGAGAAGACAAAAGAGGATGTTCTTTTTTTAATAGACAGGCTTGGCTCACGCCGTTTTTATGCAGCCCATCTGTGGGAACTTTTTCAAAAACTTCCTGATGCTGTCCGTGAGACGCAAAACTGCTCTGAATACAGATTCGTTCAGAAAGATAGGATTGTCTGGTTTTGCATTAAGACCGCAGCCGATTTGACCGAGCCCCCTGTTTCGCTTGCTTCCATATTTAGCAAATATCTCCGCGAACTGTTTCTCCATTGTCTGTGCAAATATTTCGGCGAGCGATTGGGCGAAGAAGTGCAAGTCAGCGGTTATCGGGATAGGCGCACCAAGGAGTTTATAAGACAGATAGAGAAGAGATTGGATGAATGGCGGATTTCAAAAGAACAATTGATAAGAATAGCATAGTGGGAGGACATCTTTATATGAAAGAGAAACTTGAAAAGGTTGCAGAAGCGCTTCGGAAGAACAATTTCGATGTTCATATTGTTGCAAGTGGTGATGAGGCACGCAAACTGGCTCTTTCACTGATTCCTGAAGGTGCAAGCGTTGGGCTAGGCGGTTCTGTTACTGTTCAACAGGTGGGTCTGCTTGATGCGCTCCGTAACGGAAAATACAGGCTGTTTGACCAGTATGAAGCAGGAATTTCTCGGGAAGAGAACATCAGACGGCGAAAGCAAGGCTTAACCGCTGACTTTTTTGTCACAGGAACGAATGCGGTAACCGAAGACGGGGAACTGGTGAATATTGATGGCTTCGGTAACCGTGTTGCTGCACTTGCATTCGGTCCTTCAAAAGTCATACTTCTAGTTGGACGCAATAAACTTGTCAAAAATATTGAGGCTGGATTCAAACGGATTTACGATGTGGTCGCTCCAAAGAATGCAAAACGGTTCGGTGTTAATCCTCCTTGCGTTAAAGATGGAAAATGCAGTAACTGCAACCATCCACAGCGAATTTGTAACATTTACTCTGTCATCGCACGCCAGGTCGAAAAAGGAAGAATTACCGTCATTTTAATAGATTCTGATTTGGGGTTTTGAAAGGCGGTTTAATCCTCCGGAGGCTCAGGTGGCTCTCCTTCTTCAGGGTCCTCTTCGCCTTCAAATTTCTCATCGTAGTATCTGTCCCACATCATAAACAGTTTTGTCACTTTCTCAGGTCCTGGTGCTATGCTTTTCTCCCAACTTTTGTTCTTGTCACCGTAGTCAAGGAGAACCACATAAGTGGTCGCTGTGCTGCTTCCCTGCGGTCTGACTCGTGTATAAAGCATCCCGCCGCAACGCACCTTTGTCGAATACAATGTCTGGGCATGTTCTCCTTCCCCTTTCTGCGAGTCGCGGATAATACATAAAAGTTTCTCTTTGGTTTCAGGAACCACAAATTCTGC
>JAOAAR010000156.1 GCA_026418755.1 Planctomycetota bacterium | reverse complement strand
CTCCTGAGCATCCTGGACTCTGCGGGGCTTTCTCTTGGCTTGACTGTCGCGCCGCTAACGAAATCAACCCTGCAGGACCTAACCAACCAATCAAAAAGGGTAATGTTATAGACGAAAAATTAGGGCAGTGGGAGGGCGTGAATCAGTTTGTTTATGAGAAGTCACAGAAGAAGATTGAGCGAATGAGCGCTTATTCTATGATAGTTGACCCGATGACTTCCTGCGGATGCTTTGAGTGTGTCGCAGCGGTTCTGCCGGCTACGAATGGTATAATGGTCGTTGACCGTGACTATGCAGGTGACACCCCTTGCGGGATGAAATTCTCTACTTTGGCAGGCACAGTCGGAGGCGGGAACCAGAACGCAGGTTTTATGGGCCATTCAAGGCGCTACATCGTCTCGAAAAAATATATGGTTGCTGATGGTGGTTTCGCCCGAATCGTCTGGATGCCGAAAAAACTGAAAGAAGACTTACGCCCACTTCTTGTAAAACGCTGCAAGGAGGCAGGTATCCCCGATTTCGTCGATAAAATCGCTGATGAGACGGTTGCAACTACTGAAGAAGGAGTCCTCGAATATATTCAGAAGGTAGGGCATCCGGCTCTCGAACTACCGCCAATGTTCTAACACGAAATTTTTGTAAAAGACCCTGGGGATATTATTGTTCGACAGAAAGACGGGAAGAAGACAGATATGCTACAAAGCGGGGGAAAGACGGAATCCACGCCGCAGGTGCCGCGTGGTATGCATGATTTTACGCCAGAAGAGATGCACAAGCGGAATCTCATCATCGAGAAGATTAAAAAAGTTTTTTCTACTTACGGGTACGAGCCAATAGAGACTCCTGCTCTCGAATACTGGGAGACCTTGAGCGGAAAATACGGCGATGAGGGAGAGAAACTTATTTACCGCTTGACGGATAGAGGCGGCAGAGAACTCGGATTAAGATACGACCTTACTGTCCCTCTTGCGAGGTTTGCTGCTTCTCATCCTGAGATTCCACGCCCCTTCAAGCGGTATCAGATTCAGCCTGTCTGGCGTGCTGATAAGCCGCAAAGAGGTAGATTCCGTGAATTTTATCAGTGTGACTTCGACATCGTTGGTTCATCATCGCTTGCCGCTGACGCAGAAATCATCGCTGTCCTCCACGATTCCTTTTCCTCTCTCGCTTTCGCTGACTTCAAAATCCGAGTGAACAGTCGCAAACTCATCAGAGCGCTCGCTGAAAAACTCAACCTTGCCCAAGGCTCCGAACTTCTTCTTGCCCGCGCACTTGACAAGTTGGAGCGCGACGGACTCGAAGGGGTACTCAAAGAGACCGAATCTCTCGGGCTTTCTTCGCAGATGCTTAAAACCCTTAAAGATTTTCTCTCCATCCAAAGCGCGGATTTTGAAAATGCTCTCTCATCCGCAGCAGGTCTCCTTAGAGACGCTCCATCTACCACCCTTGCTTTTGACGAAATGAGAAACCTCTTCTCCTTCCTTAAACATTACTCTATAGAGAAGGAAAGAGTCCTTCTTGATTTCAGTCTCGCAAGAGGGCTCGACTACTACACAGGACCCATCTTCGAGGCTGTAGTACCTGGCTCAGGAGTGGGTAGCGTTGCAGGAGGAGGAAGATACGATACACTACTGGGGATCTTCTCGAAGGAAGATGTTCCAGCAACAGGCGCAAGCCTCGGACTCGACAGAATCGTCACCATTTTTGAGACTCTTAAATCCGAAACCTTCCGTAAATCCACCGTCGAGATTCTGGTCACTCGTTTCTCCAATGAGACCGAAGAGTACTCTTACAAACTGGCTAATACACTCCGCCGCTCTGGATTCTCAGTTGACCTTTATCTGGGAGACATCTCGAAGAAAGGTCTACGCGCTCAGTTGGGATATGCTCAACAGAAGGGAATTCCTTTTGTCCTCATCGCAGGTCCTGACGAGGTTGCACACAACAAGACCCAACTCAAAATAATGGAGACAGGCGAACAGTTGGAAATCCCCTTCGAATCTCTTCATACAAAATTGAAAGAACTTCTCAAAACCTGAAAAGAATACCTTTTTATTTAGGATGTTTTTCCAGAAGAAACAGAAAAAGATTCTCATCTGTCGTCGCAAGGTTTGTGTTGTCGGTTGAAATCGAGATGTTAAAGACTCTTATCCAGAGGGAAAAAACTGGCACCACGCATATAATCTATTAATCTATTTTTTTCCGCTCAGCGCTTCTTTTACGGCATTTACAAACTCTTTATATTCGAACCCTTCCTTCGCAGTCACCAGATTCTCACTACGAACAACACTCTTTTCCTCATCCAGTTCAATTTTTTCTTTCTTTAAAGTCTCCTTTAGAGTTTCATCGTTAACAGCGACCACTTTTGATTTCGGTTTAAGCACCTTTGCAGCAATCAATATTTTTATTCCTGTCCCAATCGAAACAATCGCACATTCCTTTTTACTTGAAGCGCTTTTCACGAAAGAAAGCACATTCTTATCCTGAACAAGTTCATCAGGAGCATCAAACACCACCAGTATATTGTATTTTTTCACTTCCGAGAACGATTTTGCCTTCTCTTCGTTTCCATCTGAAAGTTTGACACTACCACTTTTTGCCGTTGCAATCACCATCTCGACTCCTGCTTTCTGAAAAATCTCTTTCAAACTGTTCAGTTTCTCTGCTGAACAGCCTTCGCAAACCAAAACTACAGCAACTCTTCCTTCTAAGTCTTTAACAGTCTTCAATACATCTACAACTTTTCGAGCAAAACTCTCCGCAGCCTGAGGACCGTTGGCAGTAACGAGCCGCCCGTCAACCTCCACATCGGCTCCTGTATAGTTAGCGCCTCCTTTCTTCAACTCTTCTGCCGCATCCTTCCAGACCGTTGCTTTCTTCTCCTTCAGGATTCCTGCGTTCGCCAGAATAACAGGCGCAAGACAGATTGCAGCAACCACCTTGCCCGATTCGTATGACTGTTTTGCCAACTTGAGTGCAGACGCATCAGCAAAATACTCCTTCGCACCTACACCACCCACAAAAACAACACAGTCGTAGTCCTCAAAATTCGCCTTAGTAAGTAATATATCAGGCTTCACTTTCTCTTTTTTCAACATACCGACCGCCTCGTCTAGTTTCGAGGATGCCACTGTTACCTTCAGACCGCTTCTCTCAAAGATCTGACGAGGAATGGAGTACTCTTCATCGCGAAAATTGGAACTTGCAATCACCATCAAAACCTTTTTTCCTTCAAGCCCCTCCTCTGCTACAAGAACAGTTCCTAACAAACTGAAAAGGACTGAAAGAATCACCTTTTTCTTCATATCTTCCCCTCCTTCTTCTCTTATCTGCATTTGTTAAACAGGATAGTGCCTACTCTGACCGTTTGTAACGGTTTTGTCCTTCCCCATTGTAGAAGTTCAGAGAATCTACCTACCTCGCCTTCCGCCGAGATTCGTCTTCTTACCTCTTGAGCGCTCGTCGGGATGAACGGCTCAACAAGGTAACTCACAAATCGGATTCCTTCGACAAGTGTGTAAAGGACGGCAGAAAGCCTCTCCATCTCGCCTGTCTTCTTCAATTCCCACGGCTTAGCATAGTCAACGAGGCGGTTAAGCGCCCGGATAAGCACCCATATGTTCTCCAACGCCTCCTGAAAAGAGAACCTCTCCATCGCTCTTTGGAAATTTCGCACAGTGGTGGTTGCAAGTTTGATAGAATCTTGACACAAGATGTCGCTTTTTCGTTCAGGTATGCGCCCTTCATAATACTTGTTGAGCATCACCCCTACGCGCTGAATCAAGTTGCCGAGGTCATCCGCCAGGTCGTAGTTGATGCGCCGCACAAGCGCCTCCTCCGTGAAGTCACCATCCCCCCCAAACGGTATCTCGCGCATAATAAAGTATCTGAACGAATCAAGCCCGTATTTCTCAACCACATCTTCAGGATAGACAACATTGCCCTTCGACTTCGACATTTTCTCCGCTTTCACTGTCCACCAGCCATGAACAAAAAGGTTCTTCGGCAAGGCAATGTCAGCAGCCAACAGCATACATGGCCATATGCAGGCGTGAAACCAGAGTATATCCTTCCCCAAAAGATGATTCGCTTCGCTCCAGAACCGCTCGTCGAACTCTTTTGGGTATCTTAATGCTGAAATGTAATTGATGAGCGCATCGAACCAGACCCATATGACCTGTTCAGGGTCACCAGGCACTCCCACTCCCCAAGTAAACTTACTTCGAGAAATAGAAATGTCCTCAAGCCCTCCTCTTATGCGCGAAAGCACTTCATTCCGCCTGCTTTCAGGCATCACAAAATCTTTGTTCTCTTCAAAGTGGTGTATAAGTGCATTCTGATATCTGCTCATTCTAAAAAAATAGTTCTCCTGTTTTAAAATACTTACTTCCCGACGACAGTTAGGGCACAGTTTCCCGTCCAGCAACTCTTCTTCTTTGTGATAGGATTCGCAAGGAATACAATATGGTCCCTCATATGTCCCTCTGTAGATGTCCCCTTTCTCCATAAGTTTTTTAAACAGGTATTGGACAGCGTCTTCGTGGTAGTCGTCTGTAGTGCGAATGAAGTGGGAATAAGTGATTCCCAACATCTTCCAGGTCTCTTTGAATTTCTCCACTACCGAGTCGGCTAACTCCTTCGGTGAAACTCCCGCTTCTCTCGCCTGCTGCTCGATTTTCTGTCCGTGCTCATCCGTGCCTGTTAAGAAAAAAACATCATCACCGAGGAGCCGATGGTAGCGCGCTGCTACATCAGCGGCTATCGTCGTATATGCGCTCCCGATATGCGGTCTTGCATTTACATAATAAAGCGGTGTCGTTACATAAAAAACTCCCATCTTTCTATCCTTCCTCTTGCATCTGCTTACATTGGTATCAATCTCTAAACACTTACTATTATGCTTAAAACCCTCCTCATATCAAGCCGTCTTTTTCGCTTAAATCTACACTCCTCCGGTTCAGAAACTCTTGCTCCCTTTCTCTTCATCCCCTTAAAGTTTGAGAGTGATGTTGCAAGGACGCAGGACGATTCTACGAGATGTCTCAGAAATGTGGAACAGTTCAACCTCCAATCGTGCGGACGGGAGAACAGTTTTCACTCGCTCAGCCCATTCTACCGCGATGATACAATCTCTTTCTTCTAAGACATCGCCA
>JAOAAR010000155.1 GCA_026418755.1 Planctomycetota bacterium | reverse complement strand
ATCTTATCGCGTCCTCGACAAACTTACAAAGATGTCTCTCCGTCTCCTCTTTGATTCTCTCTCGCCGCTCCTCGTCAAGTCGAAGTATATGCTGCGTTGCTCTGTGCGCACTCTGCACATATCCTATCATTCTTGTTTTCACAATCGTAGGTCGGTCCTCCTCAGTCAATATACTCTCTACCGAAACACCTTTTTCTCTCAAAATAGCGAGCAATTTCTCTCCTTGAGAATCCGCACCAAGAACCGATACAGGCATCACCTCGGCTCCAAAGGTGAGCAGATTGTTCACGACGCAACCCGCACCTCCTAACCGTTCCTCCGTCTCATCAAGCCGCATAACAGGTATAGGCGCCTCAGGAGAGATTCTCTCCACACTCCCCCACAGGTATCTGTCCAACATTATCTCGCCGACAACAGCAACCCGCTTCTTTCCAAGCGAGCGCACCATCTCAGAAAGTTCCATCACTTAAGCCTCCCTCTCATAGCCAACAACACGGCAGAATAAAGCAGTGGAAGGTTTATCTCGTGGTGTCCAATAAGTTCGAAAGGTTCACCTTTCGGGCGTAAAAGAATGTTCTGAGTCGGACGATAATGGTGAATGATATCCAAATTCGCTGCCGTGAAACTGACAGGTTTTCCCGTAATATTCCTACTCACAGAAAGCGCCTTCAGAAAAACCTCTGGCATCACCACAGCGGAGCCGATGTTCAAGACAACCCCTCCTTCCAAGTCCGCAACCACACTGCAAAATTTTCTGAAATCTTTATGTGTCGCCTCTCCCAACGCCGCCGGATTCAGTTCCGGATGCATATGGACAATATCCGTCCCAATTGCACAATGAACGGTCACTGGTGTCTTCAATCTGTATGCCTGTGCAAACAGCGAAAGACTCGCATTCGGCTTATCAGATAAAAGTTTCCCCAATGCATAACCTAACCCACCTTCAACCCCTGCCTCTGCCGCCTCCGCAAACAGCCTTGCTGTCTCCTCACTCATCCCGAAAGAGCCATCCTCAATCGCTTCACCCACATCTTCCGATGTTCTACCTGCGACCGCTATCTCTATATCATGAACTGCACTCGCCCCATTAGTCGCAAACGCACTCACCATTTCCTTCTCCGCCATACCCAGCAGAACCGGCGCAAGACCGCATTTAAGCACATGAGCGCCAAACATCACAAGAACACCCCTCCCTTCTTTCGCAGCATCGGCGATTCTTCGAGCAAGCGTCTTAAGAGTACGCACAGCCAAAACATCCGGCAGAGAAGCAAAAAAATCCTCCATCATCCCCTCTTCATCAAGAAGAACCGCAAACTGCTCCTTCCTCACAAGGCTTTTACGGCTTTTAAGAGAATATCTCTTCAATTTACTTAAGTCTATCATCTTATACTCTTTTCCCATCTTCTTCCTCCGGAGGGCGTGTCTTCCACCTACGATGCAGCCATAACCATTGCTCGGGATGCGCCATTATCCATCTTTCTATCTGACTTGTATACTCTTTCGCTATCCGATGCACTTCTGCTTCTCTTTCTGCCTTCACATCCGGGTATATCGGGGTTCCTGCCTCTATCACATACCTCAGACCATCACCTTTTCTATAACAACACCCAGGCATAATAGCCGCATTCGTTTTTAGGGCCAAAAGCGGCACCGCTCTTGCTGTCGAAGCCTTTACTCCTAAAAAGTCTACAAAAATGTTATCCACAGGAGTGTTCTGGTCAACCAGAATCCCGATTCTTCCTCCCCCTCTCAAAACATCAAGAAGACGCCTCCCCGAACCGTGTTTTTTAAGAACACCCATTCCGACACTCTCTCGATTCTTTACGAGAAGTCTATCAATGAACGGATTGTCCATTGTCCTCGCTATAGAGTAAAACTTTGGATACAAAACGCTCATAACACCTCCCAAAAGTTCCCAGTTGCCTATGTGCGCCGTAACAAAGATTACAGGACGCCCTGTAGCAAGCAGCGACTCCACTCGTTCAAATCCGACCAATTCAATAAAACGACGATGATTGTTACCACGCAAAAGCCTCGTCATCCTCACCATCTCAACAAAAACCATCCCCAAATGCAAGTATAACTTTCTCAGAAGAGAGCGGCGCTCACCCCTCGATTTCCTTTGCCCAAAAACCATCTTCAGGTTCTGCATCCCGACTCTTCTGTGCCGCCTATCTATGTGAAAGGAGAGAATCCCTATGCCCTTTCCAACAAGGTATGCTGTATCAAGAGGAACGGACTTCAATATAAGTTCAGCGCCTCGAAGAAGAGCGTATTCAAAAATTGCCCTAATTATGTTCATCTCTTCTTTCACTCTCCTTCTTCAGCAACCCATCGACTCGAGAGAACAACTCATCCGAACCCTTAGTCACCACTACTTCCACTCCAAGTGCATACAACGGTACATCCACCTCAAACCCCGCCACCTTCACCCCGTCCTTCATCGTCGTCACCATAAAATCACACTTCACCTTCTTCGCATGAGCCTCAAGTGCAGAGACTATCTTTGCCTTATAGTTGAAATGGTCAGGTAAAGCGTGAAACGCTTTGATGCGCGCCCCCAACTGTGCCAAACTTACGAAAAACGAATGGGGATTTCCGAGCCCACAAAACCCTAAAACAGATTTGTCCTTCAAAAATGAAGGATTCTTCTCATCCTCTTTTCTGTCAAGCCTCACCAATTTCGTCGCCTGATGAACAGCCTCAAGATAGAGTGCGTTCGGCGCCCTTTTGCGAATAGCCTCCCACATCACATCCTTTAAGCGAGGCACAGGCACATCCGAATGAGTGAGAACAACCACTTCCGCCCTTCCCAGCGCGCTTACAGGCTCCCGCAAAAAACCACGCGGAAACACAAACCCGTAACCAAACGGATTGATTCCATCTACCAACACAATCTCAAGGTCTCTCTTAAGTCGCCAGTGCTGGAAACCATCATCCAGAATCAGAACCTGCGCCCCTTCCTCAATCGCCTTCAAGCCTGCTTTGTAACGGTTAGGAGAGGCATAAAGCGGTACATCAGGCACCTCCATAGAAAAGAGAATTCCTTCATCATTCCCACCAGCAGGAGATACTGCACCATATCCCCGCGAAAGAACTGCTACTCTCACTCCTGACTTTTTCAAATAGCGTGCCAACATCACTACAAACGGCGTTTTACCAGTTCCCCCTAAAGTAAGATTCCCTACTGAAATGACAGGAACAGGCAGTTTGCGGCAGCGCGCCAGACCAATCTTATAAAACAGTTTCCTTATGTAATAAGCACAGAGATAAAGAAGCGCTATGAACGCAAGCGATGCACGCGCAAGAGTTGCAAAAAAACCCTCCTGATTTCCGCTTACTATCCGCTCATACAGCCTCATCATCAAGTCTCTCTCTTCTCCTTACTTCTCCGATGAATCTTGTGGTTTCTTGGGAGCGGTTCCTGACCACGGCTTCGCCTCTTCAAGAAGTCTGTTCGCCTCTTCAAAGTTTGATGGCACTTTCACAGAAGAGCCTGCAACAAGAAACTTGGTCCCTCTATAATGAACTCGAGGCGCCGCCACTTGAGCACCCACCGTTACCGTCCCGTACGACCTCTTCGCCCATTCCATGAAGTGGCGTAGACCAGATACCAAAGGCTGCGCATAAAGGATATAACTCACAAACTTGACCTCTGTTTCATCCCCTTCGTCCTTCTTCACAAAGTAAAAAATGCGATAATTACCAACCTTTATCGAGTTTTCTGTTTCAAGATTAGCCCCTTCTGGCAGCGCTCCTTGCGCCGAAAGAACGGAAAGAGTTCGCGGATATGTCTCCTCATTTTCCATCCAGTACTGGCTCATCGCCACAGAGAGTTCATCCAGAGCAAGAAGCGCCGCCATCTCCTCCTTGCTCTCTTCTGAAGGAAACTTAAGCAGAATGTATAACCCAACCGCCGCAATAAAAACAACCATCAGAGTCCCGAAAATCACAATAATAGAGACTCTTCTCTGCAAATCAGCAGGACTTACGCCTTGCGCCACCACCCTCGCCCCGCATATTTCACACCTTCCCTCCTTCTTTTCGCTCTCCCACTCATTGCCGCAACCCCCGCAAACGAACTTCATAGAAGACCTCCTTAACGAAAATCTTAATGAATACCATTCCGATAACCGCAAGATTCTTTCAAATACCGAGTGATGAGAAGTCTCTGAATCTCGCTCGTCCCCTCATAAATCTCTGTGATTCGCGCATCGCGATAAAACCGCTCGACATCACTCAACTCCCCGATATAGCCAAAACCGCCACATATCTGCACCGCATCATAGGAGACTCTGTTCGCCACCTCTGAGGCAAACAATTTCGCCATACAAGCGAGCATCCGGTAATCTTGTCCTGCGTCTTTTGCCATAGCGGCACGGTACAGAAGAGAGCGTGCCGCTTCAATTGCGGTCGCCATCTCCGCAACCCTTCCTTCTATCGCACCTAACTCTATAAGCGGTTTGCCGAACTGAACCCTTTCTCTCGCCCGCTTGAAAGCCCTATCAAACGCCCCTTGAGCGATTCCCACTGCTTGTGCCCCTATTCCCAGTCTTCCTCCGTTCAATGTCTCTAAGACGATTCCAAAACCTCCACCCAACTCTCCTATCAGGTTTTTGCGTGGCACACGAAACCCATTAAAACGGATATATCCTGTGGTCGCCGCTCTGATTCCCATTTTCCCTTTAAGTCGTCGTCTTTCAATCCCTTTCCTACCTTTTAATCCTTCAGCAAGAAGAACGCTCGTCCTCGGTTTGCTATTACCCATTCTCACCTTACAAACAACAAGCGCAATATCAGCCACATCCCCCTGCTGGATAAATATTTTCTCACCCTCTATCACAAACTCGTCTCCCACAAGAGAAGCGGTAGTCTTAAGAGAGGCAGCGTCCGAACCCGCTTCAGGCTCAGTCAGGCAGAAACAGCCCAGCAACTCCCCGGAAAACAACCCTGGAAGAACTCTCTTCTTCAAATCTTCACTGCCACCTGCCAGAATCGGTGCCGCCACAAGGGTAGGATTGAGCAACATTATCACCGAAGTAGAGGCATCGCATCTTGCCAATTCTTCCGCAATAGTGATAAATCCTAAAAAAGAGCCTCCCTCTCCGCCCCACTCCTTCGGAAAAGGATATCTCAGAAAGCCTGCCTGCCCTAAGTGGCGCAAAAGTTCGCGAGGATACTCCTCTAATCTGTCTCGCTCCACCGCATAAGGG
>JAOAAR010000154.1 GCA_026418755.1 Planctomycetota bacterium | reverse complement strand
TGAGGCAGTCGACTTTCAGCATCTTTAAACTGCTCCGCTTCCTCCGGAAGCAGTTTTGCGAGGGCATCTTTTTTCAAGTCGGCAGGCATTTCGTTGAACTGTTTTATGTCTCGGGCAGCGACGGTGCGCAGAAGCCGGTATCTCCTATCCATCTCAACGGATGCCCAGACAAGCGCACTTAGAGCGTGCTCCATTTCCGTGACCACAGGAATGAGAAGATGGGGTATGTCTGCGTAATGGGTAAGTTCGACCATCTTGGGGTCAATCAGAATGAGGTTGACTTCTTCAGGTGTGCGCGTGAGAAGTATGGAGATAAGAATTGAGTGGACACAGATGCTTTTACCCGAGCCAGTGGCACCTGCAATCAGAAGATGAGGCAAACTGGTCAGGTCGACGACGAAAGGCTCTGAGGTACTCAACCTGCCGAGAAAAAGAGGAATGCGCATCCTTGAGGCATAGCCGTTTCTCGTCTCTTCATCAGGGACGAGTTCGCGGGTGCGGACGATTTCGCGGTTATTGCGTGGAATCTGGATAGCAACAGTGTCGGGCTCGCCATCAAGAGGTCCTATGATCGAAAGAGGTGACATTACGCCAAGTCGGAATGCGAGGTCTTCGCAGGAGGTTTTCACCTTATTCAGCCTAATGGAATCGGCAACACGAACACGGTATGAGATGAAGGATGGACCGAGATTATAGCCGAGAATTTCTGCCTCTATACCCAGTTTTGCAAGCGCTTCAGCGAGTGCTCTTCCTCCTTGTTCTACGGATTTCTCATCCTTTGCATTAAAACTGACAGTAGGTTTCTCAAGGTATGCAATCGGCGGCAGAATGTAGTCGCCGTTGTGTGACGGAATCGGCAGCATCTCTGCCTCCTGACTAGAAGGTTTCTCCGTTTTTACACCCTCCCTTTTTGGTAATTTGAAAGGTTTTTGATTGAAGGAAGGTTTAGGTTTTAAAATCTCAATGCGCGGCATCTTTGCAGGAGAGTCTTTCTCTTCTCCTCCTTCACCCTTTTCGGGTTTTAAGGAGCGCCACAGAGAGAGGAACAGAGAGAGAAAAGGAGTGAATAGAGACTTGAAGGGAGCGTCAATCAGAGTGAACAAACAGAGAACGAAAGCAAAGCAAACAGACAGAACCGTGCCTGCTGTGCCGACGAAGGACGAGAGAGTGTTTGCAAGAAATCTCCCTATGACACCTCCTTCTATTCTGTAGGAAAACATATCTCTTGCGAAATGAACCTCGATTACAGAGGCAGAAAAGACGAGAAGTTGAGCGGTAATGATACGAATTACAAGGTGTTTGAGGTGGTTGAAGAGAAGGAAGAGGGATAGGACAGTGAGAGATACGGAGAAAGCGTATGAGGCAGTGACTCCGATGTTGTGGAAGAAATGGTATGAGATGATTGCTCCGAAATAACCGCAAAAGTTTTTGATTCCTGGCTTTCCACTGTATTTTTGGGGGTTTGGAGGGTCTTCAGGTGACCATGTCAAAAGAGATACAAACAGGAAGAGAGAGAAGAAGAGAAGCACAATTCCTATCAGTTCAATCTTCAGGTTCTTTTTTACTTCTTGCAAGAATCAGACTCCTATTCGCTCCTTTCTATAATTTCGACCGTTTTGAGGACGAAGAAGCAAGAGATATTTTATTTGCGAAAAAAAAGAGAGTTATGATAATCTATGAGCATGGTTTTTAAGGAAGAAAGGAGGGAAAGGAGGTGCTGGTTGCGTTTGCGGCGGAGAGGAGTTACCCGTAGAGCCTTCATGATACTTCTTATCGCTCTGGGGAAACCTACGAGCGAGACTCTTTTTGCAGCAGCAGTGCTGATGTTTGTGGGTTGGTTAATAAACATCGTTACATACGGTGTGCTTGAGAAGAAACGGAAACTGGTGACAACAGGCCCTTACGCGTTCGTTCGCAATCCATTTTATGTCGGGACATTTTTGGCAGATGTGGGTATGAGCATAGCCGCCAACCCTTCGTATCTCCCTGTCACCCTTGTTTGCGCATTCTATTTTCTCCTTCAATCTTTCTTCTATGCAAATCAAATAAAACGAGAGGAGCGTGATCTGTTGACTCTCTTCGGAGAGGAGTATCGGCGATACTGCGAGAATGTTCCACGCCTTATTCCGTCGTTTAAAAGCGGAATGAAGAACGGTGCATTCCGCTTCAGTTGGAGTTTTGATGTTGCATTAGAAAACCGGGTCTTTTCTCGCTCTTTCGGAGCGTATCTATGGCTTGTATTCTTGTGGGGTCTTTCATTCATAGGGGGAAAAGGAGAGCCTCTGATTTCAGGAAACCTTCGCTTCGAAAGGCTTGAAGCGAACCCTGTATTTCTCCCGATTTTTGTGAGCAGTATCTGCATCTATGGTATGTTTAAGGTTCTTGAAGATGTCCACAAAAAGGAGAGAAAGAAAGAAAGAGAAGGAGTTGAGTTCCCGTGAAGTTGCGCTTCTGTGTGCGCGTATCGCATACAGAATGAAGGGCGAACAGGTGACCGTGTTGAATGTGAGAAATCTCTTTCCTCTGGCAGACTATTTTGTCATAGTGACTTCTAACAGCCGTGTCCATTCGCAGGCACTCTGCGCGGAAATTGAAGAAGAGTTGAAGAATCGTAAAATACAGCAGTTAGGCATAGAAGGGCAGGAAGAGGGGCGTTGGATTCTTATGGACTATTGCGATGTTATCGTCCATATCTTTCTCGAAGAAGTGCGTGAGTATTATGATTTGGAGATGTTGTGGGGAGACGCAAAAAAGGTAAAATGGAAGCGGTAAGATTCGTTGAATGTTGAATATTGTTAGTTTTTTTCGTCTTGTTTTAAAAAGGAAGGAAAGAGTCTGTTAGGGATGTTTTGGAGGAGATGTGATGAAGAGAGCCTTATGTCTTTTGCTTATAACATCTGCGGCTTTTCTGATGTTAGAGTTAGGGTGCGGAAAGGAGAAAGTCCAGCCGCGCAATGTTCCACCGAGTATTGAGCGAGTCTCTTTCACAGATGAGAACACCAACAGTGCGGTTGACGCGGGAGACAAAATCATCGTTGCGTTCGACAGACACATCATCGTCGCAGCCAATCTGCTCACATCATCTGTCTTCGAACTCTCAAACCCCTCCGACAGTTTCGGAACAAGCCCCGCTATTACACAAAGGTCTGGACACGCTCTCACTATCACTCTCGGCACCTCAGCCAGTCTCACAGTTGATGGCAGTAACTACATTACAAGCCAAATCCGTATCAAAGCGACGGTGCCTTTCGGCGCAATCAAAGATATGACATGGGGGACTAGTGTGACAGGCGGCGGCACATATAACTCGATAGAAGGAAGGCTCGGATACAAAGCTCCACGCCTTCTAAGCGCAGTCTATACTGATGTGGATTCAAGCGGCGGGCTCACTCAGGGCGATACAATTACTGTGACATTCACAGGTAATGTCTCTGTCTTTACCGCAGCAACATACCCGCCAGGGCAGACTTTTGTCCTGCCAGTAGACTGGGACGGATTCGGCTCGGGCGCTTATGCACAGCAGACCGCTCCTAACACTGTAGTCATCACAATCGGTAGCGGCGCAAAGTTTGCCGTTTCAGGGCTTCATCAAGTAGGAGTATATGGAATCGACAAACCGTCAGGGATTGATATCGCTATAAAAATTGCAAACGGTCGTCTGACTTATGATGTGGGAGGAGGAGTGAAGATAACGGTTCCACCAGCAGTGGTTGACATCCAGTAACAATGAAAAATACTCTCCTTCGGAGCGTGGCAGAATGACGATAAAGAGGAGAAACTCATAATGCGTTGTGCCAGTTTTTATAAATGTAAGAACTGCTCGCCTACATCGACTACCATTCGTAAGACCTGTCGCAGCAGCGTTAGTTTATCTTAGTGTAAACCCCTCCCGTGCCAGCAGCGATGTCTTTGAGCATCTTTTCACCTCTTGCCGCAGTGTTGGTACCGTAATACGAACTTATGCAATGACCAAAAGTGTGTATCTTCACATTCTTCGCTTTTGCTTCCGGTATGATTGCATTAGCGCACTCTTCAGGAGACGGGTTTGTGCCACAGTTCGCTACGCCATCGGTGTGCAGAGAATGGTATCTATTTCAGGAATGAAAAGCGCATGGTGCAATGCGTCGTATATCGGAGTGGCTCCCGTCGGATAAAAACTACTCACCCTTCCAATCGCCGCAGCTTTGTTCTCAGGAGTCGCCTTCTGTAAAGTCTCCCTCCAGAGTTTTATACTGGCTGAGGCAAACATTTCTGCCGTGAATCTCACATTCTTACCCAAAGTTTAACACTTTTGGTGAACTCTGCCTTTATATGCTCCATCTTCGTTGGATTACTGATGACATTGCCATTTGCATCGGTTATGGGATGTCCCACCTTTCCGCTCATACTGCCTGTGTAGTCCATCACATAGACTAACTTGCTCGTTTTCACTCCCGTGTCGAAAAACTCAACAGGTGGTTCATCGTCGTCATCTGAATCATCATCGCCTCCTTGTCCTCCATCATCGCCACTTCCTGTGCCGTCATTTGCGGGCTTCGTCTGTTACAATTTTTACGAAAATCCCCTCAACGAGAAAATTTTATAAAAATTCAGCAAGTATCAATCCCTTCTCCTTGGTTTTTCTTGACGCTAATCTTGACAAAAGAGGAAGTTGAATGTAGATTTATCCTAATAATGGAGAGGTGCCGGAGCGGTCGAACGGGACGGTTTCGAAAACCGTTGCATCTGGCTTCAGGTGCCGTGGGTTCGAATCCCACCCTCTCCGCTCTTTCTTTCTCAAATTTCTCGTCCAGATTTGTCTTTGTGCATTCGAATGCGCTCAAACCCAAAGAGTTGTTTTCGAAAAAACTCTGTCCGCTAACTACAACTCCAAAAACATCTATTATTGCTCAATCTTGGTTACGAAGACATCATTGCTACCTGCCGATGTCTTATTATCACTCCCTCCTCCAAAGTCCGCTCGGAAATTTACCGTACCTTGGAAACACCCTGTCACATATACATTCCCAGAACCGTCTGTCGCTATTCCGTATCCTACATCCCCCGAACTTCCGCCGAGCCTCCTCGTCCATCCGTAAGCCACACCCCAAATCCTTATGCTCAATCCTTTCACCGCTTCGTTCACAGGATTCGCTGAATCCGTCACTTTTGCGGTGAAGTTGCAAGTGCCCGCAGCGGTAGGTGTCCCTGTAATAGTCCCGTTTGAGTTCAATGTCAGTCCATACG
>JAOAAR010000153.1 GCA_026418755.1 Planctomycetota bacterium | reverse complement strand
GATTGTAATTGGGGACGGTGCTATGGTTATTGAAAGCGCCTTTGACGCTTCGTTGTTGTTTGTATCTACGACCCTCGCCACGAAAGAGAAAGTCCCCTCCTTCGACGGTAAACCGTTGATGATTCCACTGGATGCGGCAAGTGACAACCCATCTGGCAACGCTCCACTCGCTATACTCCATGTGAGAGATGCTCCACCACCACCTGCAACTTGCAAAGTTTGGATGTAGGCTACGCCGACTACCCCGTCAGGCAGCGAAGTAGTCGTTATCTGCATTCCCGTAATGGTGATGCTCAAATTTTTTACATCCTTGTTCTGGTCATAATTGTCAACCACTTTCACGATAAACTCAAATGTGCCACTTTTGGTCGGAACCCCTGTTATATAACCGTTCGCATTCATAATAAGCCCATTCGGAAGAGAACCTCCTTCAAGCGACCAGGAGAGGTCAATCCCTTTATGCCTGCGTGTCGCTTCCAGTTTGGCAGTATACGCCTCGCCGATTGTTCCATCTGGCAGAGCAGTCGTTGTGATAGTTATATCCTCAGGCCCTGTCTTCTTTCCGTGAATGCAACTGCCCAGCGAGATTAAAACCAGAACAACTCCTAATCTCCACATCTTGCCCATCACTACTATCCTCCAACTTGTCCTTAAAAAGCCGTTTCTAAAAAGTTAAGACGAACTAAAACTTCACAAACATAATAATTCTATACCTTAAAAGCCGCTTGTCAATACCCAAGAGCAGTTTCGTAAAACCCTATCCTCCAAAACTCCCCCTCTTTACCCACATAGAGGTACAACCTGATGTTTTCCCATTGAAATCCTACATCCACAATGTTTTCGTCTTCACGCTCAATCAGCCCGATTGTCTTTGCTCCTGTTATGAAATCGTATGCTGCAACCTCTTGCTCCCCCAGAGGAATCGAAAGGTTGAACTGGAGCAAGGTTCTGAACTTCCAGTAACCCATTTCTTTCTTCGTCTTCTCCGTAAGAAGTGCGTAAGCGGCATCATATTCTCCTAGGCTGACCGCCAAACGAAAAAGCGCAACCGCATAAAGGGGTGACACATCCGGTGGCAGAATCAAGGGTGCCTTTAAATCTTTAAGCGTTACCGAACAACTGCAGACAAAAACACTAACTACTGCCACTATCTCGAGTGTTTTCATCCTCATCGTATCTTATCCCTATCCTCTTCAAAAACTCTTTATCTTCATCCGTCACTTCAAATCGCAACTCTGCCTTCTTCTTCATTCCTCCTCCTGTCACCATACTTACAAACCCTATATTCACTCTATAACCTTCTTTCTCCATCATTTTAAGCACTTCTCGCAACTCCTCTGAAGAGTTTAGCAAAATACTCACAATCCTACCTATCTCCATAAGGTACTTTCTTATCTTCCTCTCCTCCATATGCCCCTCCTCCTTAGTTTTCTCCTTACATAATTATAACCGATTATAACCCAACAGCGCCAAAAAACCCAAAAAATCACGGAAACCGCTACCTTCTCCGAGAGTGTATAAAATATGAGCGTCTCTTTGAAGAAAGGTCTCTGATGATAAGAGATTCATAGGGTTGCAAATGAGAAATCGTCCAGTAAAATTATAAAGAGTCTCGTAGTTTTAAGGAGGAAAAGATTTGAAGAGAACGATGAAGGCGGTTTTGAAGGCGAAACCATCACCTGGGTTCGAAATCAAGGAGATACCGATTCCCCAGGTAGGTTACGGAGACTTGCTTGTAAAGGTGAGGCGAGCGGCAATCTGCGGCACGGACAGCCATATCTGGTCATGGGACGAATGGTCGCAGAAGAGAATCAAACCCCCTATAACTATCGGACATGAATTCTGCGGAGATGTTGTTGAAGTCGGTCCAGGCGTTACAGGGTTCTCCGTCGGCGACTTCGTGAGTGCAGAGAGCCATATCCCCTGTGGCACCTGCTATCAATGCCGCAACGACCAACAACACATCTGCGGTAACTTGAAAATTCTCGGTGTTGATACAGATGGATGCTATGCCGAATATGTCAGACTCCCCGCCGTTTGTGCATGGAAGAATCCGAAAGATATGGATGTCAATGTTGCAGCGGTCCAAGAGCCGCTGGGTAACTCTGTGTATTGTGTATCAGAAGGTGATGTGGTAGGAAAAAGCGTGGCGGTCTTCGGCTGCGGACCTGCAGGAATGTTTGCTACAGCCGTCTCAAAAGCATCAAGCGCCTACCCTGTCATCAGCGTCATCAAGCACGAGTTCAGAAGAAAGATAATGAAAGAGTTAGGCGCCGACTATATCATAAACAAGAACGAGGATGTGAAAAAACTGGTGATGGATGTGACCCAAGGTGTTGGCGTGGATGTCGTCCTTGAGATGACAGGCAGCCAAGAAGCAATCGATGTCGGCCTCTCTGTCGTCCGTAAAGGGGGCAGATTTGTAGCGTTCGGGATTCCGTCGGGTGCCGTAAAAATGGCGCTTGCAGAGGGGGTGATTTTCAAAGGGGTGAATATAACTGGCATAAACGGACGCTTAATGTATAAGACTTGGTTCACGATGCAAGGATTGCTCCGTTCCGGAAGGCTCAATCCGAAGCCCGTTATCACGCACACATATCCAATGGAGAAAATCAACGAAGCGATGGAGAAGATGAAGTCACCCGATAGAAGCGTCGGAAAGATTGTTCTTCTTCCTTTCGGTTCATAAAGAAGGAAGACTTTTTTTGTAGGTTTTGTAGGAGGAGTTGTAATGACAAAGAAGGAGACAAAGAAGGATCGGATTATAAGGGAGGCGCTGGAAATACTTGAGGAGTACCATGATGGAATTCGTAGTTCGAGACTCCGGGATATGTTAAGGGAAAAATTGCCGGATGTTCCTGTTAACACTATCGAAGGAACGATTTGGAATTTACATGAAACAAGAAGTGGTGAAGTCTATAAACCAGAGAAGGGGCTTTTCCGTCATATAAAATTTAGAGGAGAGACAGGGGCTACACCACCACCTTCACCAACAAAGAGAGAAAGAGAAGAGAGAGAAAAAGAAAAAAAATTTTACAAACCTTTTGCGGACTGGCTTGTCAATGAATTGGAAGAATGCACGAAGGCAATTCCTCTTGGAGAAAACATTTTTAGGGATAAGTGGGGGACGCCAGATGTGATAGGTAAGCGAGAATCAGCGATAGACGACATTGTGAAAGTTCCAACGGAAATCGTGTCTGCGGAGATAAAGGCGGATAGTAAGGAGTTGGTGACGGCGTTCGGGCAGGCTTGTTCGTATAAGTTATTCAGCCATAAATCTTATATAGTCATTCCAAAAAATACGGCTCCAGAGGAGATTGCGAGAGTAGAAGCCTTATGTTTGATATTTGGAATAGGATTAGTTTTGTTTGACTCTGATAGTCCTAGAGACCCTAAATTTGAAATCAGGACACGTCCGCTTAAGCACGAGCCTGACAATTACTATGTCAACAAATGTTTGAAGACGGAAAAGGTGAAGAAGGATTTGTTTGGAGGATAAGATGACGAGGGGGAAGGGGGACGAAAAATGTATTTTCAAGATGTGATAATGAAATTAAATGAGTACTGGGCTAGTAAGGGATGTGCGCTTGTTCAGCCGTATGATATAGAAAAAGGTGCGGGAACATTCAACCCGTTCACTTTTTTCGGCTCGCTTTCACCGAACGACTGCCGCTACGCATATGTCGAGCCGTCGCGCAGACCTACAGATGGGAGATACGGCGAAAACCCATACAGGTTGCAGCATTATTATCAGTATCAGATTCTTATAAAACCTGCGCCAGATGATTCTCAGAAAATGTATCTTGATAGTCTCCGTTTTCTTGGGATAGATGTAGTAGAACATGATGTGCGCTTTATAGAGGACGATTGGGAATCGCCGACGCTTGGTGCCACTGGTTTAGGCTGGGAGGTGCGCCTTGACGGTCTCGAAATCACGCAGTTCACATATTTCCAGCAGATGGGCTCTTTTGCGCTCAAAACAATCCCCCTTGAAATAACATACGGTCTTGAAAGAATTGCAATGTTTCTGCAGGGAGTTAAAAGTGTATTTGAAATCGAATGGGCGAAAGGGGTGAAGTATGGGGATATACACAAGGTGACGGAGTATGAGTTTTCTGTTTTTAACTTTGAGGCGGCTTCTGTTCAGAATCTTCTGCAGAATTTCGAAGAGTACGAACAAACAGCAATCGCTCTCCTGTCGCATCAGAGAGGAGATGTCAACGAGCCCCTCTTAAGACCAGCGTATGATTATCTGATAAAGTGTTCGCACACTTTCAACCTTCTTGATGCAAGAGGGGCGATTAGTCCGCAGCAGCGCACACAGTATATATTGAGGATAAGGAATTTGGCTCGCCGTTGTGCGGAGACTTTTCTTAAGGAGTCAAAACCAAAATTGTGAGAGGATTGCCAAAAAACAGTAAAAGACTGTTTGTAATGTTTGGAAAGAAGTGGCGCAAAGATGATAAAAGGTAGGAATGAGAGAGAAAGAGTGACTATCGCTAAAGTTTATAGGGCGAGACAGGGTCACATCTTCAGATGGTGGGAGGAGTTGTCTGAGGAAGAGAAAGATTCACTTCTCGCCCAAGTGAGCAGTATAGATTTCAGGTTCGTAACCGAAATGGGGAGGAGACTCCGTCTGAAGAGTTCTCCTGTCAGTTTTGGCGAGTTGATGCTTCCACCGGTGGTGCATCTGCCCCAAACTGAGACGGACGAAAAGCGGTTTGAGGATGCAAAAGCGGTCGGCAAAGAGCATCTGCGTAAAGGAAAAGTAGCAGTTGCAACCGTTGCGGGAGGAGTTTCGTCACGCATGGGGCTTTTCGACTCAAAAGCGCTTCTGAAAGTGGGTCCAATCACCGGCAAAACCCTTATTCAACTCTTTGCCGAAAAAATAGCAGCGATTAGAAAACGATACTCAACCCTTCTTCCGTGGCTTATTATGACATCTGATGCCACTGATAAGCGAATAAGAGAGTTCTTCGAAGAGAATCAGAATTTCGGACTGGCAAAGGGAACGGTCCACTTTCTTAAACAAGGAATGGTTCCAGTGCTGGATGAACGCGGAAAACTGGTGATGGAGGAGAAAGGCAGAATAGCGTTGAGCCCTGATGGGCATGGAGGTTTCTTTGATGTACTGGTAAAAAGTGGCCTTCTTGAAGGACTGCTCAAAAATGGTATAGAGGACCTCTTCTACTTTCAAGTGGACAACCCCGCAGTGAAAGTGGCTGACCCAACTTTC
>JAOAAR010000014.1 GCA_026418755.1 Planctomycetota bacterium | reverse complement strand
GAGAAAGGGGACACGGTGATGGGGACGCTCAACAAGGGGGACAAGGTAGTGATAGTAGGTGAAAAGGAGCAATGGTTTAAGATAAAGCCGCCGGAAGGGATGTATCTTTGGGTTGCGGCGAAGTTCGTGAAGTTGGAACAGACTGGGGAGAGGGAACCTGAAAACAGCAAGCCACAGCCGACTGTTACGGAGCCTACTGAGAGGGAGAAGGCTCTTGAGAAGGAATTGGCGGAGATACGGAAGCAGTATGAGGAGTTGGATGCCAGATTAAGAAAAAAGGAATCGGAGTTGAACGAAATTCGCAGGGAGAGAGAAGAACGGGAAAGACGGGTTGCTGACTTGGAACGAAAATTGAAGGAAGCGGAAGAGAGCAGAGAAGAGACGGAGAAGAGACTGCGGGAAGCGAAAGAGATAGCGGAGAGAATGGCAGCGGAGTCCGGGAAACGAGAATTAAAATATACTGCAGTAGGAACGGTCTCCGATTTCGGTCCTTATGTTGAAGGTCCTGAAGGCACGAAGTACAAACTCCTTGAGACGGGCGATGGTCCTGTCAAGTATTACTTGAAGCCGTCGAGAAGCGAGATAAGGTTAGACGATTATCTTTCCAAGCAGGTGGGGATAATCGGGACTGTGAAGAAGGTAACAGGCTGGGATGTGCCGATTCTAATCGTCGAGCGCATCGAAATACTTTCGAAATAGTCAGCTCCTTTTTACTCTCCTTAAGTTGTGTTCCGCTTCACTCATAAATAGAGTGGAGGTCTTAATTATGGAACTCTGGGCAGTTTTCTTGTTGGGCGCAGGTGGGTTTGTATTAGGTGGCGTGATTGGAGGGGTTATTTCGTATGTTTTGATGAACCGGGCGCAGATGAGGGCAAAGGTTTCCGCTAAGCAATTGATTGAGGATGCGAAAAAAGAGGCAGAGGAGTTGAAGCGTTCGATTGAAGTAGCAGCGAAGGAAGAGGCGCTTAAGGTGAGGGAGGATGCGAGGAGGGAGGCGGAAAGACTGACAGGTGAGTTTAAGGAGAGGGAGAGACGCTTGCAGAAGAGGGAAGACGCGCTGGAACAGAAGATTTCTGTTCTGTCGAGGAAAGAGCAGGGGCTTGAGCGGGCTGAACACGACTTAAGGAGAAGGCAGTCCGAGTTTGAAGCGAAAAGGAGGGAACTGGAGAGCCTTATAGATAAGGAGAAGGCGGCGTTAGAAAAGGTGAGCGGGATGAGTCGAGAGGAGGCACAGAAGGTGTTACTTGAAAGAGTCTCGAAGGAGATGGAGCGGGAGTGTGAGGCAATTGTGGCACGTTATCTTGAGAAGGCGCAGGAGACGGCGGAGGCGAAAGCAAAGGAGATAATAGTGACTGCGATGCAGAGAGTTGCTGTGGAGCAAGCGCAAGAGTTATCGGTCTCGACGGTTGACCTTCCTAACGAGGAGATGAAGGGGCGCATAATCGGGAGAGAGGGGCGCAACATAAAGGCGTTTGAGAAAGCCACAGGTGTCGACCTTATTGTGGATGATACTCCTGGTGTTGTGGTTGTCTCTTCTTTTGACGGGTTGAGAAGGGAGGTGGCAAAGCGCTCAATGGAGAGACTCATATCTGATGGGCGGATTCATCCTGCCCGAATCGAGGAGGTGGTTGAGGCGACCAAGAAGCAGTTGAACGAGCAGATACAGAAGGAAGGGATGGACGCTTGCAACGAGTTGGGTATTCAAGGGGTTCATCCTCGCCTGGTTTCGCTTATTGGCAGGTTGAGGTTTCGCACATCTTATGGTCAGAATATGCTTGCTCACTCGGTAGAGGTTGCCCATATCTGCGGCGTTATTGCGGCGGAGTTAGGGCTTGATGTTAAGACGGCGCGCCGTTGTGGGCTTCTTCATGATATCGGCAAGGCGGTTGATCAAGAGGTTGAAGGTTCGCATCAGAGTATAGGTGCTGACCTGGCGAGGCGGTATAAGGAGGAGAATCCTGTTGTGAACGCCATTGCTTCGCATCACGGAGACGAGCCACCTGCTTCCATTTATGCGGTTATTGTTGCCGTAGCGGATGCAGTTTCTGCGGCGAGACCGGGAGCGCGACGGGAGACTCTGGAGAAATATATAAAGAGGTTAGAGAAGTTAGAGGAGATTGCGAAGTCGTTTGAGGGTGTGCAGAGCGCGTATGCGATTCAAGCAGGGAGGGAGGTACGGATAATAGTCGAGCCTGAGAAGATAAGTGATGAGCGTGCTTCTGTGCTGGCACGCGATATAGCGGCGAAGATAGCATCTGAACTCACATTTGCAGGTGAAATAAAAGTGACCGTTGTGCGAGAGACGCGGGTTGTTGAGTTTGTTCGTTGATTTTTTACGAGGAGGGGCTGATGGCGAATCTTCTGGTTGAGGTTATGGTGGAGGAGATGCCCTCATCTTACATTGAACCTGCGCTTAGGCAGATGAAGGGTTGGGCAAAGGAGTTGTTTTCTCAAAACAATCTCACATATCGGGACCTTGGGACAGAAGGGACTCTCCGCAGGCTTGTTCTTTTTGTGGAAGGGCTGCCGTCGAAGAGCCCATCAAGAATTGAGAAGGTGAGAGGACCTGCTCTCTCTATTGCTTTTGTAGAGGGCAAGCCCACTAAGGCGGCTTTAGGTTTTGCCCGCAAGTTTGGAATCGAGCCTGAAGATTTGGAGACAGAGGAAGACGAGAACGGGGCATATTGTGTTGCGACTGTTAAGATAGAAGGGCGTCCTACTCTCTCTATCTGTGCGGATATCATACCTCAGATTGTTTTATCGGTTCGCTTTCCTAAGTCTATGAGGTGGGGCAAAGGCAATGTGAGTTTTGCTCGTCCTATTAGGGGAGTTTTGGCGCTGCTGGATGGGGCTGTCGTACCGACTAAGATAGCCGGGCTATCTGCCTCGAACACAACTAGAGGGCATCCTTTTGCCGCGCCTGGTCCTATTACAATTGAAACTGCCGATTTTAAGTGTTATGCGGATGCGCTACGGAAGGCGTTTGTTGTTGTTGAGTTTGACGAGCGCAAGAAGATGTTGGAAGCCCGTCTGAACGCTGCTGCGTTCTCAGTTGGAGCGAATGTTGAGGAGGACGAAATTCTGGACGAAGTGGCGAATATGGTAGAGTATCCTTCTGTTGGGCTCGCATCTTTTGAAGAGAGATATCTTGCGCTTCCTTCTGCTGTTCTTAAGGCGGTTATCAAGGATACGATGAAGTATTTTCCATTGCGCACCAGTTCGGGGTTTTTGAACTCTTTTCTGTTTGTTGCTGACCGTCCGGAGGGTTCAATTGAGAAGATAAAGGAAGGTAATGAACGGGTGGTGAATGCGCGACTTGAGGACGCAAAATTTTATTTTGAGCGAGACAGGAAGAAGTCTCTTAAAGAGTTCTCTGAGAAGTTGGGTGGCATCATCTTTCAGGAGTCGCTAGGCAGTTATAAGGATGTTACATCGAGGCTGGTCTGGCTTGTGGAGCTGCTTGTGGAGAAGTTAAAATTTAGAGAGAGAGAGAAGAGGCTTGCGCTTGAGGCTGCTTCACTTCTCAAGGCTGACCTTGCGACACAGATGGTCGCTGAGTTTCCGTCGCTTCAAGGAACTATTGGCGGGGAGTATGCCAGGTTGGACGGGTATGAGAAAGAGGTCGTTGATGCGATAGCACATCAGTATTTTCCTATCAAGGCAGGGGAGGCTTTCTCGCTTTCTCCTGTGACGGCTGTTGTTGCTCTTGCTGACAGACTCTTAAGTATTGTTGGTTTTTGGGCAATAGGAGCGGCGCCAACAGGCACGAAAGACCCATTTGCCATCAGAAGACACTCTTTGAACATCATCAGAATCCTTGACTCTTCAGACTTCGATATTGATGTTTTTGAACTCTTTACCTCTGCTGCTCAACAACTGCCTGATGAGGTGCGTCACGAGAATATTCCTTATGAAGTTGCTGACTTTTTCCGTGAGAGGTTACGAGGCTATTTTTGTGAAGGAGGCAACCGTTCCGATTTTGTTGAAGCCGTTCTCTCCGTCAAAAGCCTGAATGTGAAGGACGCCAAAGAAAGACTCGATGCTCTCCAAAGACTCTCGAAGGAGCCTCTTTGGCGTAGGCTTTGTGAGACTGTTGAGCGGACTCTTAAAATCTCGAGAAAGGAGACTCATAAAGGGGAAGTGTTGTTTGAACTTCTATTCGAGGAGGAAGAGCGCAAACTATACGAGCGATATGTGAATCTCCGTCCAAGTTTTGAAGAGATGGTATCTGAGCGCAAGTACTATGAGGCATCCATTCTGTTCCACAATGCGTTAAGCGACGCGGTCCACGACTTCTTTGACAAAGTCTTCGTTTATGTTGAAGATGAGGCCCTTCGGAGAAACAGGATTCTCCTCTCTTTATCGGTCTATCGGCTTTATGCAGACAATATTGCAGATCTCTCAAAGATTCTATTTGAGTCTGAAAAGTGAGAAGAGGCGGCTGGATGAAGTTTTTCTTCTTCTCTCTAAAACGAAATCGTTTCTCCTGATAAGGGAGAAACGATTCCGCTCTCACCGTTTCAACGGAGACTACTTTTTCTTCGTCTTCTTCTCCGGAGACTTCTTAGCAGGCTTCTTTTCGCACTTGGATTTGCCACAACCCATAGAACCACCTCCCAAAAAGACAGTTAGTCGTTGCGCCCTTTCTAACTACATGCGCAACTCTATATAAATAAATAGAGCAAAATTTTTTGGTTTCAAGTATCTTATAGGGTATCTTGAAAAAATTTTGAAAAAAATTTTTACTTGTTGTGCTGACGATGGATTCTATTTAACGATTTTTTGGCGACAGCACGCGTTTTGCGGACATATCAGTTTTCAACGCTCTGGAGGATTCATTTAGAAAAAATTTGTCTTGAGAAGATGAGTCTTGACTCGTTTTGCGACAGGATGGAGAATAGCGGAGGTTTGCTTTAAGGATTTGATGTATGGTAGGTATTGGTTTTTTAGGAGACATTTTGCAGGCGCCGTCAGCAAGTTCGAGTGTGAAAGGCATACTGGAAAGTTATGCTGTTACATTCGGCTGGGCGCTTGTCGGCGCAGTCTCTATGGGTATTGCTCTCATCATAATGCTCAAAATCTTTACCTGGAGCACGGTAGGTATTGACGAATGGGAAGAACTCAAAAAAGGGAACATCGCTGTTGCGATTGTTATTGCCGCTGTGATAATCGGTGCTGCGCTGGTTGTCTCCTTTTGCGTGATGCCTGTCGTTAAATAGACGAGGTGTTAGGATGTATCCGCCAATCCGCAGATACCCCAGATTCTACCGCAGCAGAAGACTTACAGTTTTTACCACTTTTGCGCTTGGGGTGGTTGTCTTTGTCATCTTTTTCTTTGTGAAAGCGGATTTCACGAAAGAGCCCATTTCTACCAAACGGACTGTTGGGATTGTTGTGCGAGGAGCCTCTTACGATGAATATGAGAGTCCAACCGCTTCATTCCTGCCGCCGCTTTCTCCGAAGACTCCCCCCGATACTGTAGCGGTGACACCTGAATTCAAAGAAGCGACAAGCCATTACGGGAAAAGGATGGAGTGTTATCGTTCCGCAGGGCTTGGCGGTGAAGAGAATCAAGATTTACTCAAAGTGGAGGTAAAGGGGCTCAAGAGCGCCGCATCTCTTTTTGTACTTTTGTCGGTCGCATCCCGGACGACAAAACTCTGAAAGAAGTGTATTAGGAGTTATCCTGTTACCTTTACGATACGCTTAAATGGCTGAAAGCGAGGTGAGAAGTGGAGAGAAGACAAGAAGGAATTCTAACCGCTGCTCTGAAAGAGGTTCTAAGAGCGGATACCGCCTTGCACGCGCTTCTCCAGTGGGGTACCTGCGATGTTGCTTCAGTTATCCAATCTCATCCCGACTCCTGCTCCTTCTTTCCCGAGGCGGCTGAGTTCAAATACGCAATAGTCCTTGCTCTCCCTCTACCGTGCAGCGCGTTGACAGATGTTACCACCGCTCCTACTCCGCTTTATCTTCATCATTATCGTCAACTCAACTACATACTCGACAGAATATCCTACTCTGTTGCTGTGATGATAGAAGAGAATGGCTACGATGCGTTATCTATCCCGGCGTCACAGTATGTGACGATGAGCCCTTATCCCAGAGGTGCAATTTCTCATAGGGTCTTTGCATACTACGCAGGACTCGGATTCATCGGTCGAAGCCGTCTTCTAATCAATAGGAGGTATGGAGCCAGAGTCCGACTAACGACAATTCTCACTAACGCTCCTATTAAGGGTGATGAAACTGTTCCTTCTGCCGATTCTCTTTATGACAATAGAAACTGTGGAGACTGCTTTCGTTGTGTTCAAGCCTGTCCGGCTGGTGCGATAAGCGCTTCATCCGAAAAGTTTAGCCTCGACCGTTGCCTCGCCAAACTGAGCGAGTTCCGCAAAATCAATTTCATTGGTCAGCATATCTGTGGAATCTGTATAAAAGTATGTCCTTTCAGCGGTATCTTGGTGTAGGACAAAGCCTCATTTTTCCTTTCGCCCTTCCTTTTTTCAAGGGACAATTTGACTTGAAAAGAGGGAAGAGTCGGTTATAATAAAAAGTTACTTGCTATTGGTTTTTTAAGGAGACAGATAATGCGTTTTCTGATGGTTATGGTGGTACTGCTTTGCATGGGAGTTGTCTTGGCACAGCAACCTCCGAAGCAGCCGGCGGAACCTCCCAAGGAGCAACCTAAGGAGGAAGGCGTACCTGTGCGTGCCGAGTTGAAGGATGGCAATTTGGTAGTGGGAACTGTGATGGTGGATAAGTTTGAAATAGAGACTGCTTACGGCAAATTGGTTGTTCCATCTTCGGAGATTCGAAAGATAGTCGTAGGCAAGGCGGCGGATAAAGAACTTGTTGAGAGAATCAAGAAACTTGTGGCACAGTTAGGTGTGGAAGAGTTCAAAGACCGTAAACAAGCGATGGACGAGTTATTGAAGTTGGGGAGACTCGCATTAAGCGATTTGAAAGCGGCGCTTAAAAGTGAGGATGCGGAGGTGAAAAAGAACGCTGAGAGTCTCATAGCAGAGATAGAGCAGCAGTTTCCTCCTGGGGGAGAGGAAGAAGTAATAGATGATGATGAGGTCGTGACCAACAGATTCACTATACGTGGAACGATTCTGCAAGACGAGTTTTCTTTCAAGACGAAATACGGCGAACTGAAGGTGAAGAAGAAGGATGTAAAGAGGATGTTTCTCGGCGGCGGTTATGTGACCGAGAAGAGGTTCGAGGTTGGCGGCTCCAATGTGGGAACTACTGCAATGCTGGATACCGGCATAGAGATTACGGCAGGGATGAAGATAGTACTCAAAGCCACAGGTGAAATCTTTGTTCGCAATTGGAGTATGTCTTGTGGACCGGAAGGTAACTCTTCTTACGGACAGCATGTACCTGGTATTCCAATGGGCGCTCTTATGGGGAGAATTGGAGCAAGCGGGGAGGTCTTCAAAATAGGCAACGAACTGAAAATAACGGCGAAGACATCCGGCAAACTTTATCTTGGCATAGCGATTCAGGAGCGGTTTCAAGTCACTGGGAACTTCAGCGTTTCTGTCAAGGCAGAAAAGTAAAGCGGCATCGGATGTAGTCAAGCGGGGCACAGGATGCCGAAATAATAGTGTAAGAGGAGGCGTCCTGTGTTATGTTTTGTAAACGCTTATGACATTGGTGCGATTTTGCTCGTTCTTATCTTTGCTGTTATGGGGGCTATCCGCGGATTCACTTGGGAAGCGGGGTCTCTTATCTCCGTCTTCTTGGGGGTTGCTGCGGCTAACAGACTTACTCCTGTCTTCTCTTCGCTTTTCCTGAAGGGTATATCTGACTCCTATGCGCCCGTAATCGGTTTCGTCTCCGTTTTCATCCTTGTTTTTATTCTCGTTATTGTGCTTACATACTACACCAAAAGACTGGTTGATGGTGCAAAACTGAAAAGAGTCGACAAGACTCTCGGCTTCTTCTTCGGAATCTTTCAGGGTGCTGCAATCTGCCTGCTCATTACTCTTGTTCTTCTTCGCTTCGGCTCAGACGAGTTGAAGAGATATGTTGCAAATACGCAAACATCGCGAATCGTTTCGCGAGTTGTCTCCTGCGCTCCTCAAGTTTTCTCCACTCCGCCGCTCTCCATCCGTTACTCGAAATGAAGCCTTTCCTGTTGAGCACCGACGATATTTCTCTTGATTGTGGCAAAGATGTATGGTATTTCTTATCTACATTAGAGGGGGCGTAGCTCAGTTGGGAGAGCGCCTGCTTTGCACGCAGGAGGTTAGCGGTTCGAATCCGCCCGCCTCCATTTTTTAGTTTAGTCACCGAAAGCACGGTTTGAGGGTATCAAACTATTTTTTCAAAGATGGAAATAGGGATTTTAGAGTGATTCCTTTTTCAAAGACGGAGATTTTGGCGGAACGGGCGAGGGTAGCGAAGAATTCTTCGGATGCCTCCCTACGCCGCTTCGAGAGTATGGTATTTCTTATCTGTTCACTCACCTCTTCCAATGGTTTGCTCTCTCCTGGCGTCCGTTTCTCAACCTTGAAGAAATTAAACTCCGCTGTTTCAGACGCAGGATTCTGAAGCAGGACTGGTTCCTTAGTCCATTCCCCTTCCTTTAACTCTTTAACAGCGGCTTGAATTGTCTCTTCCAGGGAGGTGAGTTTCACGCTTTTGTCCCAGAGACCGCCATCTTCTTTGCTTGCGGCGTCTGAGAATTTTCTGGCTGTTTCTTCAAAACTCAAGCCGCTTGCTAATGCTTCTTTAATTTGTTTCACTTTCTCCTCTGCTGCTTTCAAAGAGCGTCTGCTGTCACGCTTAAACCGCACGACAATTTCGCGCAAAAGAAGGCTATCAGGCTGACAGAAATCGCTTCTATTCTCTTTGTAGAATTGACCGATTTCTGCTGGTGAAACCTGTTTATCATAGTCCAATTTCTCTCTGAAAAGCCGTTCTTCCAGCAGAGAGATGCGGATTCTGTCCTTTATATAGTCTAGTGAAAGACCTGCATTTAAGAGAGCCTGCGCATAATCTTGGATGGAACCAAACCGTTTTGACTGCTCTTCTATGTTCTTCTGGACCAGTTTCTCATCCTCTTCTTTGAGTCTGAAAGGGAGTTGTTTTTCATACTCTTCTTGAGGGGTTGAAAGGAGTTCACTATCAGTCATTTGGTCAGAAGAGACCGCTCTTCTCATTTCTATCCAGTTCTGGCGGGCAGCATAGTTGAGTAGAAGAACTTCGCTTATCAGTGAGCGGAGTGCACTTGTGAAATAGGACTGCGCTCTCTCCCTCTCCATCTCCAGATAAGAGCCTTCTAATCTGAAATACTCCCCTTTGAAGATTTTTAAGAACCGTTCCACATCCAGACGAGTGATTAGAATGTGGTCGACAGAGGCGACAATGAAAGGTCTTTCGCTTTCGGAAGGAACTTCCTTTTTCTCCTCATCTCCTCCATATAATAACGAGGAGAGAGAGAGCAAGAGAAGAGAAAGGATTATTTGATTCCGCACGATTATTTCCCCTGTTTCTGCTTATGCCGAGGGGTCTTTTTGCAAATAACCCGAACGATTCCTTTTCGCCGAACAATCTGACACTGTTCGCATATCTTTTTCACAGATGCCCGAACCTTCATATCCTTCACCACCAAAACAGGTTAACCTTCGCGGTAGACAATTCTTCCGCGGTTCAAGTCGTAAGGTGACATCTCAACAACCACCTTGTCACCTGGCAAGATACGGATGAAATGCAGCCTCATCTTGCCGGATACATGGGCGAGAATTATGTGGCCGCCTTCCAACTGAACCCGAAACATTGCATTTGGCAATGCTTCTTTAACGATTCCTTCGACTCTTATCAATTCTTCCTTTGCCAAACCGTTTTTCTCCACCGTTTCAAGATTCATCTTATCGGATTCCAAGCGGAATGCAAACGAAATCCGCTGACAGTGATGAGGGAAGGCAGTTTCTACCTTTTCTGGAGCGGAGGGAATGATTTTTGGAGAGAGGGAAGGTGCAGGAATCGTTTGCAGAGGGAAGGAATTGAGATTATTATTTGGAGGGAGGCTGTTGAATATGCGAATTGGAATCTTCGGAGGCAGTTTTGACCCCGTACATATCGGGCATATTGAGACAGCGGAGCGGGTGACAAGGAAGTATCACCTCGACCGACTCTTTTTTGTGCCAGCATTCTGCCCGCCTCATAAGACATTCAAGACTCTCACGGACGGCGCGCATCGCCTCAGGATGCTTGAAATTGCGATTAAGGGGAACGACAAGTTCACCGTAGAAGATGTAGAGTTAAAAAGAGGGGGTGTTTCGTATACGGTGGATACTCTCCGTTATTTTCGGAGAAGTTTTCCGCAAGCAGAACTTTATTTCATTATAGGGAGCGACAGCCTGGAAGAGATTCTTCTCTGGCGAGAAATAGAGGAAGCGATGAAGATTGCACGGTTTGTCACGGTTTTGAGAAGCGGGTTTAAGGAGTCTATCTTTGATAGGTTGAAGAAGGTGTTTGGGGAGGAGCGTGTGTCTCAACTTAAAGATGATTTTCTCCGCGAACCGCCTGTAGCCGTATCCAGTTCGGAGATTAGGGAGCGCATAAAGGCGGGCGAGTCGGTTGAGGGGATGCTTCCTCAGGGTGTCGAGAAATATATCCGTCAGATGAAATTGTATGTAAAATAGAGGGGTCTCAGTTCGTCATAATAAGTGGAGGGTTAACGCGAATGCGGGGGCTGGTGTTGATAGAACTTTTGCTGACTCTTGTTCTTTTGGGAGTGGCGGCGGTTTCTGTGCTCTCACTTCTTTCGGTTTTGATGGTGGCGAGCGCGGACACGGCGAACAGGACCGCAGCGCTTCGACTGGCACAAGAGCGGTTAGAACAGGTCTCATCTCTCCTCGGGCTCTCCGAAGGAACGGGCTCAAACCCTGATGATGGTTTTCTTCCTATGTTGAGTAAGGTTTGTACCCGGAGTTTCAGCGGACTGTATCTTACCGAGTCGGATTACTATCGGGCGAATTACGGAACCGCACCGTCTTTGACAGCGCTTTCCCCTCCTCAGCGAGTGGACAGAATCACCCAGATTGAATGGAAAGACGATTCTTATGGAGGCACGGCGCAGGATTATTTTCTTGTGACAGTTTCTGTCATTTGGAAGGAGAAGGGTGCTCGACAGATTGTCACTCTGAAGAGGTTTGTTCTGTTTATGTAAGGAGTGAATATGAAAAGCGGGTTCACGCTTCTTGAAGTTTTGCTTTCACTTGCGGTATTGGGTGTGCTTTCCATCACCGTAGCGACTCTGTTCATTGTTTCTCTTAACGCTCACGATGAGGCTCTTGACAGGGCAGAGATGCTGAATGACCTGGGGGTTGGTTTTGAACGGCTGCGCACTGAACTCACAGGTGCCAAAAAGTTGTTAGAGACGGCTCCTGCTGCACTCACATTCTCTACTAAAGCGGGAATCATTGTCGGCACAGAAAGAGGGGTTTATCTTCTTGAGAACGGCAAAAACGAGTGGTTAAAAATTAACGGCATACCTCCCAATAACATTCCAGACGGTGTGAGAATTCGTACTCTTATCTGTGAGGATGATGGGAGAATCTTCGCAGGAGGAGATGATGGAAAAGTTTATAGAAGCGCTGATTTAGGCATGAAATGGAGCGGTTCTGCAGTGGGTGCCGCATATGAAGTTTTATCTCTCTTGCGTGCCTCCAACGGGCGGCTCTACGCAGGAACATCCCCGGGCGCGGTCTATGTCTCCAACGACGACGGGGCCACATGGTTACCAACAGGTGCACTCGCTGGCGCACCAAACAAGGTTTATTCTCTACTTGAATCAAACGGAGTTCTCTACGCAGGCACCGACTGGACGGAAGGGAAGAATCTTTATCGTTCGACAGACGGTGGACTCATATGGACACCTCTTTCTGTCTGCTATGTGCCTCCAGGAATCTGGTTCTATCGTAGACCTGTCACCATCACCAATACTACCTCAACGCCGCTTACGAATTATCAGGTGTGTCTTAAAGTGGACTATGTAGCAGGAAAAATGCGCTCCGATTACGGAGATTTGCGATTTCGCTCTTCGGACGGGGTTACAGAACTTCCATACTGGCTTGAATACTATGATGCGGCAAAGGCGATTGTGTGGGTGAAGGTGCCGAGCATTCCTGCGAACGGAAGCACGACAATTTATATGTATTATGGTAATCCGGCAGTGGCGACGGCGAGCAGTATCACAAGCACGATGGAGCCGGCATACATCAAGAATGTGTTGGCGAGTGGGCGATGGGAGCGGCGCATATCAACGACACCTTATTCTGGGACGACTGGGGACGATGTTGGGGCGTGGGTTGATTTTTTGTTCACATTTCCGTATTGGCGGGATGCGCCGAAGACGAGGGCGTATGCTTGTTCTAACGGATTTTTAATTTTCGACCCGACGCCTCAGACGAACGACCCGACAGATAGTCTTGCTGAGTTGATAGCGCGCTGCATGGTTGCACCTTTCTGGGACGATTTGAGGACTGACACAGTGGGCAGTCCTGCTCCTCCAGAAATCACGAGAAACCCGGGGTTGTATGTTGATTCTTATGCGGACAGGATAATGTTTGACTGGGAAGTGACTCGGAGAGGTGCGGCTACCAGACAGATAAAATTTCAGGCGATTCTGTTTAGAAACGGTGATATAGCAATCAACATAGATGGTTCGAGGAACATCACCTTATTTTCGCCGACATTGGGGATCTCGCTTGGCAATGGCACGAGTTATATAGATATCACTGGGGAGCGACCAACGAGTGATGGAGACTATGGAGTTGCGAGCAAGTCGTGGCTTTTCACGATTCGCAAGTATGTGAGTCCTGAGCCGAGCGGCAGTTTTGGAGCGGAACAGGTATTGTATAACCCTACGACTCACATTTACTCGCTCGATGTGTCGGCGACTGGGGGACTGTTTTGTGCTGGCACGGGACCGAACGGATATGTTTTTTTAAGCGCGGACGGGCTGACCTGGAAGAGAGCGGGGGCGACATTTGCGGCGACAGAAGTTTACTCTGTCCGTGTGGAAGAGAAGAATAGGATTCTGGCAGGTGCGTCGCCGGGGGCGAGGATGTATTTGAGTAATGATGAGGGGGCTTCATGGAGTCTCTTGCAGCAGATGACGGCTTCTAACGAGGTGCGCTCTTTCAGGAGCGACTCGTTTTCCAGAATGTTGTGCGCGGTAAGCGATGTTGCAGCCGTCGGGAGAGCCTCCTCTTTTGGTGAGATTTTCTCTATGCTGCCTTCTCCTCCCTCGAAACTCTGTTTTGACATACAAATCGCCTACAAGCAGGTAAGGTATTTCTGGGGCGGTGTGGGAGTTCAACTTACTCGAACAGAAAGAGGTATGGAGGAGAATCTTGGAGGCAGGTTGCTTTCCAACTTTTCATTTGAGTATGTAGATACGAACTTCAAGGTTTTTCTTCCTGCGAGTCAGAGTGAGCGCGATAGAGTAAGATTTGTAAGAGTCTCTTATACAGAGACTAAGGGTGCCAAATTGTTCAATTTTTCGACAACGGTTCGTTTGAGGGGGAGATGATGCGTGGTGCTGCATTGCTTCTGCTTCTTCTATTCATCAGTGCGGTGCTTTTGATGGTTATGGGGCTTTATACGCAGACCGTTGGCTCAATCCGTTACACAGGATATTTGAGGAAGCGAGAGGCGGCTTTGAGTGGAGCGGAATCCGCGCTTGCGAGAACGCGGTTCGTTCTGAGCCTCTATGATGACTGGAGGCTGAATCTTCCTGATTCTCTATTTGTGGATGAGAAGTTTGACGGCTGCCGCTACTCTGTAACTTTGAGCGGACGGAAGCAAAACGAAGTGACCGCCGAGATTGTTGCGAGTTCCGAAGGCTCCAGCGTGAGGTTGCGTGTGCGAATTAGGCGGGTTACAGACTGGTGGAACTTTAATTGGACGGTGCGCAGACGCATAACCATCACAAACACCACAGACGCTCCTCTTACGGATTACCAAGTGCGGCTTGTCGTGCCTCTTTACTCTCAAATGCAACCTGACTTTGACGATTTGAGGTTTGTAACCTCGACAGGAACACTTCTTT
>JAOAAR010000152.1 GCA_026418755.1 Planctomycetota bacterium | reverse complement strand
TAGTAGTAGGACCGCGCGTGAAACTACACGAGTGTGGCATGCCGAAGCGGATAGCACTTGAATTGTACCAACCTTTTATAATAAGGAAATTGAAGGAGCGGGGTTATGCTACCACGATTAGAGCGGCAAAAAAGATGCTCGAACAGCGGGAAGAGGAGGTCTGGGACATTTTGGAAGAGGTGATAAAGGAGCATCCTGTTCTTCTGAACCGTGCGCCGACGCTACATAGGATGGGCATACAGGCGTTTCAACCGGTTTTAGTAGAAGGGAACGCTATAGAGATACACCCTCTGGTTTGTCATGGATTTAACGCTGACTTTGACGGCGACCAGATGGCGGTGCATCTACCGCTCTCTTTTGAGTCGCAGATAGAAGCGAAACTGTTGATGATGTCTATACACAATGTGTTCTCGCCTGCCCATGGCGGTCCCATTATTGTCCCGATGCAGGATATGGTTTTAGGATGTCACTGGCTTACATATATGTATCCGCAGGACAAAGAGAAGAAGTTAGAAGAGGTGAAGTTCCGTTACAGTGATGCTGCCGAAGTGTTGCTTGCCATTGATAAGAATGTGGTAAGTTATCATACTCCCATTATATTGAGGCTTTCCAAAGGTAGGAAAGTTGTGACAGAGGAGAGACGGTACACGCCTGAAGACTCTCGCTGTCTTACTACACCTGGCAGGGTTATTTTCAATCAGATGCTGCCCGAGGAGATGCCATATTATAACTATACTCTTGACAAGAAAGCCGTTAGCAAGATAGTTGCGGAGTGCCACAGTCAGTTAGGGATAAAGGCGACGCTGGAACTTCTGGACAATATGAAGGATTTGGGGTTCCGTATGTCAACGAAGTCGGGGCTTTCGTTTGCTGTAACAGACTTGAGGGCGTTTCCGGATAAGGAGAAGATTATTGCGGAGACAGAGGCTAAGGTAGCCCAAAAATACAAGGCTTGGGAGAGGGGAATTATTACGGAAGGAGAGCGGTATAATCAGGTGATAGACCACTGGACTCATGCCACAGAGACGATAAGCCGGGGGGTTATGAAGGAGTTGGAAAAGGACACGATAACGAAGAGGAGAGTGAACCCAATATATATGATGGTTCTTTCTGCTGCTCGTGGTTCTGAGCAGCAGGTGCGTCAGATGGCGGGGTTGCGAGGGCTGATGGCGAAGCCTTCAGGAGAGATAATTGAGAACCCTATACGAGCGAACTTTCGAGAGGGGTTGCGGATATGCGAGTATTTCTCTTCTATGCACGGGGCAAGGAAAGGGCTTGCTGACACGGCGCTCAAGACGGCTGATTCGGGGTATCTGACACGGAGGTTGGTTGATGTTTCGCAAGGAGTGGTAATAACGATGCAAGATTGTGGGACATTGAACGGAATAACGAAGGAGAGGATAGTAAGGGGGGACAAGGTAGAAGTGTCGCTTGCTGAGGCTGTGAGAGGGCGGGTCGCAAGAGATACGATTAAATATCCTGTGACGGATGAGGTGATTGTACAAGAGGATGAACTCATCACTGAGGAGAAGGCAAAGAGATTGGAGGAGTTGGGTTATAATAAGATACGGGTAAGAAGTCCTCTAACCTGTGAGGCGCCGAGGGGGATTTGTGCGAAGTGCTACGGTATGGACCTTTCAAGAGGGGAGTTGGCGGAGGAGGGGCTTGCGGTTGGAATCATAGCGGCGCAGTCCATAGGTGAACCTGGGACGCAACTCACGATGAGGACATTCCACATTGGTGGTGCTGCTTTCAGACCGATAGAAGAGAACGAAGTGAAAGCGAAGGTGGATGGAACGGTATCTTTTGAGAATCTTCTGTTTGCGACGAACGAGGAGGGAGAGAAGATTGTTTTGAACAAGAGTGCGAAGATAAAGGTGTTGGATGAGGTTGGGAGGGCTATTCCACTTGAGGGGCATGCGGTGCCTATAGGAGCGCGCCTTTTTGTGAGTGATGGGAAGGCGGTGAAAGCAGGGGATGTGCTTGCGAAGTGGGACCCGCACACCGTTCCTATATTGGCGGAGAGAGAAGGGAGAGTGGCGTTCGAAGACATAATAGAGGATGAGACGGTAAGGGTGCAGGTGGACCAGACGACGGGAATGGTGAGGAGGGTAGTGGCGGCGCATAAAGGTGACAAACATCCTCAGATTCTCATCGAGGACAAAGAGGGGCGGAAATTGGCGGTTTATCCTCTTCCTGAGAAAGCGCACATAGAGGTGAAAGAGGGGCAAAGTGTCAAGGCAGGGACGATGTTGGCGAAGATGCCGCGTGAAATTCGGGGGACGCAAGACATAACGGGGGGGCTGCCCAGAGTTGTGGAATTGTTTGAGGCGCGCAGACCGAGAGACCCAGCCATAATGAGCGAAATAAACGGTGTGGTTGAACTGGGGGAGAGGCGGCGAGGAAAGCGGGTCATAAAGGTGAAGGACCCAAAAACGGGGATAGAGATGGAGCATCTCATACCGCCTGGAAAGCATATCCGAGTCCAGACAGGAGATTATGTGAAGGCGGGAGAGCCTTTGATAGAAGGACCTCTTGTTCCTCAGGACATCTTGGCGGTATCAGGAACCGAGGAGGTGCAACAGTATCTGTTGCAGGAGGTTCAGAGTGTTTACAGGTCTCAGGGGGTGAAGACTGATGATAAGCATATAGAAGTGATAATATCCCAGATGATGCGTTTTGTTAAGATAACCGATTCGGGAGATTCGAAGTTTCTGCAGGACGAGATAGTAGACAAGTTTGTTTTTCGCGAGGAGGTGGCTCGTTTGAAGGAGGAGAAGAAGAAGCCGCCGACTGCGAAAGAGATTATTCTGGGGATAACAAGGGCGGCATTGATAAGCGATTCGTTCATATCGGCGGCGAGTTTTCAAGAGACCATAAAAGTGCTGACAAAGGCGGCGTTGAGTGGGCAGATAGACAGATTAGAGGGATTGAAGGAGAATGTGATATTAGGACATATGATACCTGCTGGGACAGGGTATAGGAAGTATCGAAGGATGCGTGTGAAGAAGGAGAAGTTTTTAGAGCCAAGCGCGGTGGAGGAGATGAGTGGCGGAGTTGCGGCGGGTTAAGGGAAAGAGAGAAAAAAAGAAAGGATTTTTAAGGAGGTATAAGAGGGATGCCGACATTCAATCAACTGGTTCGGAAGAGGCGGAATCCTCATGCCAAAGACAGACCTTCAAANAAGCAGGCGTTGGAGAAATGTCCTCAGAAGAGGGCTGTGGTTTTGCAGGTTCGGACTATGACTCCTAAGAAGCCGAACTCGGCGCTTCGCAAGGTCGCTCGTGTGAGGCTTTCTACGGGGAAGGAGTTGACAGCGTACATCCCTGGTGAAGGGCATAATCTTCAGGAGCATTCCATAGTTCTTGTAAGGGGGGGACGCGTTCGAGACCTGCCTGGAATCCGGTATAAGATAGTTAGAGGGACTCTTGACGCAGGCGGTGTGGAAGGGAGAAAGCAGTCGCGTTCGAGATACGGTGCTAAGCGTCCTAAAAAGTAGTCAGGACGGAGAGGAAGGAGGAGAATATGGCGAGGAAGTATAAGCCGACAGAGCGGTTCTTAAAACCTGACCCTCGGTATGGGAGTCTTCTGGTTTCAAAGTTCATAAACTGCATAATGGAGCGGGGGAAGAAATCTGTTGCACAGGAGATACTTTATCAAGCGTTTGAACAGATAAAGAAGAAGATGGTGGATGTGGAACCTCTTAAAGTGTTCGAACAGGCGTTGAACAATGTGAAACCGGTGGTTGAGGTGCGTTCAAGGCGAGTAGGTGGTGCGACATATCAGGTGCCTGTTGAGGTGCCGCAGAAACGGCAGGTTGCTTTGGCAATGAAATGGATAGTGGATGCGGCAAGGGCGAAGAAAGGGAAGCCGATGTGTATAAGGTTGGCGGATGAACTGGTTGCCGCATATAACAAGGAAGGTGCTGCTTGTAAGAAGCGCGAAGATACTCATAAAATGGCAGAGGCGAACAAGGCGTTCGCACATCTGGCGTGGTAGCGGAGATTGGAACCTAAGGATAGTGACAGGGCTTTCTTAGAGAGAAGGTCTCAACTTCTTTTTGTCAGGGAAATTTTGAGAGGTAGCGGCTGATACGCTTTTAATTGATTTCGGGATGAAAATGAGTATGGAGAGGAGTCTCGAAAAGATACGGAATATCGGCATAGTCGCTCATATAGATGCCGGAAAGACCACTCTTACAGAGCGGATTCTTTTCTATACGGGTAAACAGCATAGAATGGGGGAGGTGGATGAAGGCACCGCTACGACGGATTATTTGAAGGAAGAGAAGGAGAGGGGTATCTCTATAGTCTCTGCGGCGATAACCTGTTCGTGGAGAGGATGCACAATAAACATAATTGATACGCCTGGTCATGTTGATTTCACTGCGGAGGTGGAGCGCTCGCTGCGCGTGATGGACGGTTGCATTACTGTCTTCTGCGGAGTATCTGGTGTCGAGGCGCAGTCTGAAACGGTTTGGCGGCAGGCTAACAGGTATAAAGTACCAAGGCTCTGTTTCGTTAACAAGATGGACAGAGTGGGGGCGGATTTTGAACGCTCCGTAAAGAGTATCGCTTCAAGATTGAGAACAACTCCACTTATTCTTCAGATCCCTATGGGTACTGGTGCAAGTTTTGAGGGAGTGATTGATTTGGTGAAGATGAAGAGCCTCTATTTCGATGAGGAGACATTGGGGAAGGAGTATTACATAAAGCCGATTCCGGAGAGTTTTTTGGAGGAGGCGGAACTTGCTCGGGAGGAGATGCTTGAGGTTTTAAGCGGGTTTTCAGACAAAATTATGGAGGGCGTTGTTGAGGGGAGGGAGATAAGCGAGGAGGAGATAAAGTCTGTCATAAAGGAGGCGACATTAGGAGGTCATCTTACTCCTGTTTTTTGCGGCTCTGCGCTGAAAAACAAGGGGGTGCAGCCGGTGTTGGATGGGGTGTGCGATTTTCTTCCCTCGCCGCTTGAGAGAGGGGATGTTGTAGGACATCATCCTACGAAGGAGAAAGAATTGAGGTTCCGTCCGTTGCCGGAAGAGAGTCTTGTTGCGCTTGCATTCAAGGTTGTAGAGGATTCGCCTGGGGAGTTGGTGTATCTGAGGATGTATGCGGGGACTATAAGGGAGGGAAGCCTAGTTTTCAATTCGCGGACAGGCAAGAAGGAGCGTATAGGGCATATTTTTCAGATGCATGCGGATAGAAGGATACCGGTGGGGGAGGCGCACGCTGGAGATGTGG
>JAOAAR010000151.1 GCA_026418755.1 Planctomycetota bacterium | reverse complement strand
AGATTACGCAGTCTCACTTTCGAACCGTTCGTTATGCCTAACTCCTGCGCCGTCTCACTGTCAACCTCGACGAAAAACTCTCTTAAAAAACGGGCAAAGAACGGAAGCCTCCTCGTCAGAGAGCCCCCTCCTAAATGCTCGCCAAGCGAAAACTTCACGGCGACGACCAGTTTTGCGTTTTCCTGTCTCTCACCGAAAAGGGAGTCCCCTTCTCGTATAAGAAGAAGGGGAGCAGTCCTATAGGCAGGAGAGAAGTGGTTTGTGAACGGCAGGTCGGGCTCTTCATAGTAGGTGGGAAGAGCCCCATCGAGTAAGTCGGGGGCGAAGAGTTTTGCAACCCCTTCAGGAGTAGCAACAAACGGCGCAACCTCCTTCGGCGACGCCTCAACAGGACCATCCACTATGTCTTGCCCTTCCCACTTTGAGCCTCTGAATGTGACTAACGGCTTCGCAAAAGGAGTTCCTTCGCGCCGCACTCCTGCACGGTTGTACATCACACGAACATTCATAGGCCATGACCAACCCCATTTATGATAGAGTCCGAGTTCTGTTGGGTCTTCAATGCTATTTGCGCCCTCAAACCATTTATGAGCGGACGCGCAGCCACAGTAGAACCTGTTAGCACATTGCGTTGAGCCGTCCGCTTTTAAGTCGCGAGGGTTACGCAGAAGTTTTCTCTTCGCAACGGAATCACCTGAGGAAAAATCCAGTCCGTTTATCATAGTAAGAACGAAACTGGCATCTCCCATCGCCATCTTTTCCCAGTTAAGATTTCTTATACCTTCATCGAAGCCTGTACCGCCGCTTGACAGCAATCCGTAAAGACGGTTCAAAAAATCGAGCCCTGTGATACGCTCCGTCGTCGTCGCTACAATCGCCTGTGGCTTTTGCCACTGAAGCCATCTGCTTATATTTGTGAAACTTCCCTGCCGTTCCACGAAAGGAGTTGCAGGCAGAAGAATCACCTCAGGACCCCCAGAGGAGAACCTCTTATCCTCGAAGAAACCTGCCGTATCGTTCATCGTCCAATCGAACACTACAAGCCATTTCAGTTTTGAGAGAGCAAATAGCCAGCGCTCTGTGTTCAAAGAAGCGACAGGGTCTTCTCCCATCACCAGTAAACCTTCTATCTCTCCATTCTCTATTGCAGAGAGCATTCCGTAGACGGAGTAATCTTTTCCTGGGTCCCGTTTTGGCAGATAGGAGTAAGCGGTGTTTAAGTCTGTTGCGCCGTACATATCGCAGAGATAACTCGCCAGATAGGAATCAAGATTTTTCCATTCATTAAACGCATCGGGCTCAGCGCTTATACGCCTGTGACTTTTCACATACGCTTCGAATGTGTCGAGGTTTTTTGTGGGAGAAGGGAGGTATCCTGGTAGAAATTCGAAGAGGAGTCCAAAGTCGGAGGCACCTTGGGCATTCCCTTCACTTACTACTGGAATCAGCCCTCCTCCTGATACTCCGATATTTCCCAACAATAACTGCAATATGGAGAGCGCTCTGACCGCTTGGGTGCCGGTAGAACGCGCTGTCAGTCCTTTCCCGAATAAGATGACGCCGGCGACTCCTGTCTTCGCCGTTGCTTCGCAGAAGTCTCTATACACCTGTCGAAAAGTCTGTCTGCTTACTCCTGTTACTCGGCAGACAGCACTTTCATTGTATCGAGAGAAGTGCTTTTTCAGCACCTGCAAGAGAACGCGGGAGCGGCGCATTCTGTCATCCCGCTCCACCTGTCCGTTCCGTCTCAAAACATATCGCCAAGAGGACCTGTCGTATTCACCACCTGCATAGCCCGACAGAACACCGTCAGTATCGGCGACGGTCCTAAACTCTTCTGCGATTAAGAACTGTGCATCTGTGTTGTGGCGCAGATACTCCTCTACATAGATTCCGTCCTGCAGGACAGAGTTTATCAGTCCCATTATAAAAGCGAACTCTGTGCCTGGACGCACTTGAGCGAAAGTATGCGCCCGTGCGGCTGTCCCGCTTTGCCTGCTGTCAATGACCACTACTTTTGCTTTGTTGCGCACCACTGCGTCGAAAACATGACGCATTATCATCGGTGTTTCTGTGGCAGGGTCAGCGCCGACTATAAGAACCGCTCCCGAATTTACAATGTCAGTCACAGGATTTGTAGCACCCGGTCTACCAAATGTCGCTATAAAGGCATGGTTTACAGGCGCAATGGAACTCCGCGTTACAGTGTCAATATAGACAAGTCCCAGTCCTCTTGCCAATTTTTGTGCTGCGTAACACTCCTCGTTGGATAGCCCTGAGCCCCCGATGAATCCGATTGCTTCGCAACGGTTCACTGCTTTTCCTTCGCTGTCCTCTCTTGTGAACTTTGCCGAGTGGGTTTCTTTAATGAGGGTTGCGGCGCGAGTAACTGCATAGTTTATCTCTGCTTTTTCGAAGACACCACCTCTTTTCCGTATAATTGCATGGCGAAGAATCCTCTCTTTTCCTTGCCGCATCGCTTCAACCAAATGGAAAGGTTTTCCGCAGAGGCTCCGATACCCAGGCGCTCCACTATTCCACAAAAACGGTTTGTTTATCGGATGCTGTGTCGCCCCCTCCACATTAGCAGGAACATTCCCGATAATGCGCATTCTCAAACCACAGCCTACGGAGCATAAGGAACAAGGTATCTCGTCGCATATCCCTTCCTTCATCTTTGCTGCCGCTTTAGCGAACCGTGGAGGCAGCACTTTCTCCTCCATACCGAACGCTGTCTTGCTGACCCCTAAGGTCGCAAAAGAAGCCGCTGCCGTACCTATCCCCTTTAGAAACTCTCTTCGACTTATCTTCATAACAACTCCCCTCGGCAACCATTTAAGGATATTTTCTTCCTAAAACTTCTTTTTGTCAATTCAAACCTGCTTCCGTGACACTCTTTTTACGATTTTTACGACTCATTGGGCATTAGGGAATACCACAGGCGGCGTCTTTTACAGAAAGTCTGAGTATTCAGATTTAAGGGGTCTGTGCATCAGCGACAGCACAGCATCACGAGGAGATTCGTTTTCGAAAAGAATCTGATAAACCTTGCGGCTTATAGGCGTATCTACTGAGAGTTTTTTAGAAAGTTCGACGACACTTCTACTCGTCCATACCCCTTCTGCCACTTTCTCCATACTTGCAAGAATCTGGTCTAATCTCTCTCCACGGCCAATCCTCTCTCCTACTTCTCTGTTTCTGCCGTGTTTTGAGAAGGATGTTGTGGTCAAATCTCCAACCCCAGAAAGTCCGAAAAAAGTCACCTTCTGGGCACCCAGTTTTGTACCGATGCGAATCATCTCAGCAAGCCCTCTTGCAAGAAGCGCACTTTTCGTGTTGTCTCCAAAGCCCAGTCCGTCGCACATCCCTGCTGCAAGTGCTATAACATTCTTGAGCGCGCCCCCCAATTCGACTCCGATAGGGTCAGGATTCGTATACGGACGAAACTCGTCCGTTGCAAATACCTCTTGCACAAACTCTGCCAGTTTAGCGTCTTGGGATGCGACGGACACGGCTGTTGGGATTTTGCGTGCTACTTCTTCGGCGTGGGAAGGTCCTGAAAGAACTGCAAGAGGTACCTCCCCCAGTACATCTCTGATTATCTCGGTACACCGCTTATGGCTCTTCTCTTCGAGCCCTTTTGAGACCGAAACGATGGGGACTCTGTTTTTGTAGTATGGCTTGAACCTCTCAAAGACGGCTCTGACAAACTGAGTAGGAACGGCACTCACCAGAATGTCGAATCCACCGCTTAAATCCTTAAAGTCGGAAGAGAGGAGCAGTTTTTCTGGGAGGCATACCCCGGGCAGGTATTTGAAGTTTTCGCCCTCTTTACGCATTGCTTCGATGTAATCAGGGAAAGCCCCCCACAGAAGCACATCATAGTTTTTCCATATAAGTAGCATCGAGAGGGCAGTTCCCCAGCCACCATCTCCGATGACCCCGATTCTCATTCTTGACCTTTCAATTCACTTGTGTTACGATTGTAGCATAAGTATCATCTCCTGTAAAGCCAAAGGAGGAAAGGGAGATGGAAGAGAAAGGAGAAGAGACAAAAAACACATCTATTAAGATAAAGTCCGGTTTTCCGACGAGTGTGGCGGTTTGCGCTGCAGTTGCTCTAACCGGAATCGGATTTGTAGCGCTCGTTCTTGTGATGATGCAAATGTATGACGAGGAGACTTTTCTGCCTCTCCAATGTTTCTCTCCTAAAGAGAGTGAGAGATGGGATGCGCTGCATAACTACAAATCCTCAAAACCAAGCGCATTGAAAGCACTGAAAGAGATTCTCAGAAAAGACTCATCGTCGCTTGTGCGTGCCGAAGCACTCGCCTGTATCTGCCGCAACTTTCCAAACTCCGCCGTTTCAGCCATAAAAGAGGCTTACAGTTTCGGTGATACCTTTCTCCGATGTGAAGCGCTGTATCTTGCCGATGCATACCGCCTTGAACACAGTTTAAAAGATGTTATTAAAGACGCCTTGAAAAGTGACCATAAAGAACTCGCCGCTTTTGGCGAGAGAATCGTTAAGAGGTTTTCCGAATCTGAGCGGAACAGACTATTTGCGCAGGAGTAGCCCGAGAATCACAAGAAACCCAGCAATGATGACGGCGGCAACAGTGAGCGCAAGCCGTGAATCCAGAAATTGACGAAGCCGCCGTTTGAGCATCTTAAGCAAAATAGCAACAGTAGTGCCTGCTAACGCCGAATGGGTCTGCCCGCTTAAGATTTTATGGATGGCTTCTTTTACGACTTTTGGGGTCTCGGGGCGCTCCTCGCGCAACTTACGCATCATCCACAGAATTAAAGAGCGCGTCGCCGGAGTAATGTTTGCCTCTGGCGGAAACTTAACTTCGTCCGTTATATGCCTCGCTGCGGTCTCTTGAGGAGACTTCCCTTCGAACGGGGGGCGACCAACAAGCATGTGGTAAAGCGTAGCGCCCAACGAATAGATGTCACTCCTTATGTCAATGTCCACTCTCCCATGGGCTTGTTCAGGCGAAAGATACTCAGGCGTTCCCATTATGAGCCCACTGAGAGTGATGTCTTCCGCTCCTCCTATCGGTTTAGCAAGCCCGAAGTCGCAGAGACGCGCACAGCCATCGCAATCAACTATGATGTTTGATGGCTTTATGTCACGATGGGCTATGTTCCGCTCATGGGCATACTGCAACGCATCGGAGACCTGGCTCACCAGCCTCAACGCTTCATCCTCGTTCAACGGTCCTTTCTCGTCCACCAATTGTTCGACGGTCTTTCCTTCAAGATATTCCATCACCAGAT
>JAOAAR010000150.1 GCA_026418755.1 Planctomycetota bacterium | reverse complement strand
GGATAGCGCTGCTCAGTCGGTATCTACCGAAATCGAAGAGGTTCGAGAATCTTCTGGTGTTAGTACCTGCGTCGGAAGAGGTGCACGGGAGTGGCGCGCCGCAAACGAGAGCGGTCAATAAAGGAGCGATAGGAGTTTCAGAGACGCCTCTACATCCTACTGGAAAGGCGCGTTTTAAAAACGAACTGATTGATGTTACAACAGACGGTGAGTTCTTAGACGCAGGTACAAAAATAGAGGTTATCGAGACATCGTCGAACAGAATAGTCGTAAGGAGAGCAGAGAGATGAATGTATTCCTCTCATTAGGGCTGGCAGTAGGGGGATTCATACTTCTTTTTATGGAGTTGTTTTTGCCAAGCGGGATATTAGGAGTTGCTGCTTCTATTTTGATGACGGCAGGCGTAATTCTTGCGTTTGTGGAGAGCACTCTGTTCGGAGTGATTCTGTTAGTGGTCTTGGTAGTTGCGGTGCCTTTTGTGGTCTGGAGAATATTGAAGATTCTGCCGAAGACAAGTATTGGGAAAGCCATACTGTTAGAGGGACCGAGTAGTCATGAAGAGGTAGCGACACAGCCTGAGATAGAGTTACGCAAGTTGGCGGGAAAGCAGGGGACGGCGACATCTCAACTGCGTCCTGCGGGAATTGCGGAGATTGAAGGGAAGCGGTATCAAGTGATTTCAGAAGGGATGATTATAGACGAAGGAACGAAGATAGAGGTGATTGATGTGAGCGGAAACCGTATTATGGTGCGCGCGGTCCGTGACGACGATACAAAACTCCTCGACAAGAAATAGTCTACCTTTTATAGGTTGTTGTGCCGTTATCCGATGTTAGGGGTATGGAGTTCAGGTGAGGTAGCAAAGATGCAGATTATACGCAAGAAATCGGAGATGAAAGATTTAAGGGGTATATGGGCAAGAGAAGGAAGAGTCGTCGGGTTTGTTCCAACAATGGGAGCGCTTCATAAAGGGCATATTACGCTTGTGGAGCGTTCAGTTGCCGAATGTGATAGGACGGTCGTTTCGATTTTCGTCAATCCGCTTCAATTTGGTCCGAAGGAAGATTTTGGAAAATATCCGCGCCGTGAGAAAGCGGATTGCGAGATGTGCGAGAAAGCGGGCGCTGATGTAGTATTCATACCAACAGTTGAGGAGATGTATCCAAGAGGAAGTGGGACTGTTGTGGAGCCGCATCCTGCTTTAGTCAGCGGGATGTGTGGGGCAAAACGGCCGGGTCACTTCAGAGGGGTTCTCACTGTAGTTGCCAAACTTTTTAACATCGTCCAGCCGAATGTGGCGTATTTCGGACAGAAAGACTACCAGCAGTGCTGTGTTATTGAGCAGATGGTTCTGGACCTCGACTTCCCTGTTAAACTGGTCTTCGTGCCGACTGTTCGAGAACCTGATGGATTGGCGATGTCGTCACGGAACGAGTACCTTTCGAAAGAAGAGCGCAAGAAATCAGTCTGTCTTTACAAAGCGCTGAAAGAGGCGGAAAGGATGATAGTGAACGAGAAAGAGAAGGAGGTAAGCAAGATAGTTGAGCGGATGAAAGAGATTGTACAAGAGGCAGGAGGCAGGATTGACTACATTGAGATTGTTGAACCAAAAAGTCTGAGAAAGGTGGAGAGTATTGAAGAAAGCGTTGTCATCGGAATCGCTGTTTTTATTGGCTCAACGAGGTTAATAGACAATATAATAGTATGTCCGAATAGAGGGGAGATTTTTTGCGATGCTTTATGAAGTTTTGGTAGCGAAGATACACAACGCTGTAGTAACCGAGCGCCAACTCTACTACGGAGGCAGTATCACGGTTGACGAGGAGATTTTAGAACGGGCAGGACTTTTCTCCTATCAGCGTGTTACTGTGGTCAATCTGAACAACGGTGCGCGGTTCGACACTTTCCTGATAAGAGGCAGACGCAAAAGCGGGGAAGTGGTTCTGAACGGACCTGCTGCACGGTTGGGAGAGGTAGGTGACAGAATTCACATTCTTGCCTATGCTCTAGCGGACGAGAATGAACTGTCGAGCGGGCGCACAAAGGTGGTTTCGCTCGACGAAAAGAACAGAATTGTCGGCGAAGAGACCGCCAAATGGGTGTGAAATGGGGTTAAAGCCCGTATTTACTCACCGCTGGGACCTGAGCCCTTCCGAAGCTATTCACTTACAGCAACAAATGGCGAGAAGAGTGGTTCAACAGGACCAATTTGGAGAGATAAACAGGATTGCTGCCTGTGATGTAGCGTTTCCTCAAAACAGAGCCTGCGCCGCGGTCTGCCTCTTCTCGTACCCACAACTTAAACTCCTTGAACAGAAAGTCGTTGTCGAGGAGGTCCGTTTCCCGTATGTTCCTGGTCTTCTCTCATTCAGAGAGACTCCACCCCTGCTTACCGCCTTTGCGCAGTTGAAAGAAGAGCCTGACCTGCTTGTCGTCGACGGTCAAGGAGTGGCACATCCGCGAAGATTCGGAATCGCATCGCACATTGGAGTGATTCTCGAGAAGCCGACAATCGGCTGTGCAAAAAGCATTCTGTTCGGAAAACCTACCTCAGAATTAGGGCAAAAAAAAGGCTCAAAAGTAAATTTGGTGACAGAAGAAGGAGAAGTGATTGGAATGTTGCTTCGCTCAAAAGACGGCGTAGAACCTCTTGTGATTTCCGTAGGACATAGAATTTCACTCGAAAGTGCGGTCAAATTTGTTGAAACGCTCTGCGGCAGGTACAGGATTCCGGATGTGCAACGGATAGCCGACTCTCTCTCAAAAGGAAACATCACAGCGGGTCTGTCGAGTCGAAGAGATTCGAAGCCTCTGTTTTAGTAACTTTTTCAGGTGATTTTTAAACAATAGAGATAGTAGAGAGAGCGCGTAATTCTCTTAAGCAATCGTCAGAGGGAGTTATGCCGATCCTTTGGGGTAAGCGTAAGATGGCTTCTCTTTCTCCGTCTGAGACAAGAATTTTTACTCGTGTCTTGCCAGGATACTTCTCAAACAACCTTTTCAGTTGTAAGAGGGTCTCTTCATCTGGCTCAATTCGGAGTCTTATCTCCCCTGAAAGCTTGTTGCTTGCCTGTTCGAACGGCACCATATCGTTCACAATGAGCATCGGTCTTTCCCGTTTGTTGTCAACGCTCCCAAGAATAAACAGTGCTGAGTCCTTCTTAAGAAAAGACTCAATATTCTCTATAGTCCTTGAGAAGACAATGCAATCGCAGGTGCCGCTCATATCACTAATTGAGAGTTGAAAATAAGTATCTCCTTTTTTTGAGCGCCTTTTGGAGATGTTCTCAATGATTGCCCCAAGCACAACGGGTTCGTTCTCTTTCTTTCCGCGAAGTTCGGAGACTGTCGAATTCGAAAAAATGGAAATCAACTCTTTGAATCTCATGAGAGGGTGGGATGAAAGATAGAATCCCAACACCTCCTTTTCCATTGCTAGAAGTTGCATCTCCGACAAATGGAGAGAAGGAAGAGGCTCCTCTTGAGGGGATTTCTGGAGAGATGGAGGAGAAGAAAAAAGCACACTCTGCCCTTTTTCTATATCTCTCTGTCGTCTGGCACCACTTTCCATAGCCCTTTCGATACTCTCGAGAAGTTGAAGGCGGTTCCCGCCCAGAGAATCGAGTGCTCCGGCTTTTATCAAAGATTCAAAGGTTTTCTTGTCGTGGGTACGCACATCAAGTCTTTCACATAAGTCAAACAGGGAGGAATAGTTACCTCCCTTTTCTCTTTTTGAAACTATCTCTTCGGCTGTGCGGTTGCTTACACCTTTGATTGCGGTAAGCCCGTAGCGTATGGCATCCCCTTCTACTTTGAAATACGGTGCGCTTCTGTTTATATCAGGAGGCAGAATCTCTATACCATTCTTGCGGCAGTCCTCAATGTATTTATATAGTTTGTCCGTATTGTTCTCTTCAGAAGTAAGAAGCGCTGCGGCAAAATGGCGTGGAAAATTCGCTTTGAGGTATGCGGTGCGATAGGCAAGCACTGCATATGCGGCGCTGTGACTTTTGTTAAAGCCGTAATGGGCAAACTCCGCCATCTGGGAATAGATTTTCTCGGCAGTCTCATAAGAAATCCCTTTCTGGAGGGCTCCCTTGATAAACCGCTCTCTGTACTCTTCTGCAATCTCAACTTTCTTCTTACCCATCGCCTTGCGGAGTTGGTCAGCCTCCGTGAGAGAAAATCCTGCAAGCACATTTGCCATTTGCATAACCTGTTCCTGGTAAAGGATGACGCCGTAAGTAGAGTCGAGAATCTCTTTAAGTGCAGGATGAACATACTCTATTCTTCCTCTGTCTTTACGGTTTTTCACATAACTGTCGACCATGCCGGAGCCCAGCGGTCCAGGGCGAAAGAGAGCAAGAATGTCAATCAAATCTTCAAATCGGGTTGGTTTCACGCGCACAAGAAGAGACTTCATTCCTTCTGATTCCAACTGAAAAACTCCTTCCGTGTCCCCTTTCTGTAAAAGAGCATAAGTCTTTTTATCGGTGAACTCATCCGTCTTCTGTGGCACAGGGTCGTTCCCGAGGCTTTTTTTCGTCCACTCAATCACATCAAGGGTAATCAAGCCGAGGAGGTCCATCTTCATCAAGCCGATGGCTTCGAGCGCGCCCATCGGATACTGCGTCGTAGTCTCCCCATCTACACGGTAAAGAGGGCAGTATTCGACGAGTGGCCTGTCACTGATGACGACTCCTGCTGCGTGAGTGGAAGCGTGACGACAGAGCCCCTCGAGTTTTTTCGAGATTGAGAAGAGGCGGTTGTATGTTTCGTCAGCGCTTAAACTTGAGAGAGAAGGGTCTTCTTTGAGTGCATCTTCGAGAGTTGAACCTTTAGGAATCCGTTTTGCTATGGCATCTGCCTCTGGGAGGGGGATGTCGAGAACGCGAGCCACATCGCGGATGACAGCCCGCGCTTGCAATGTTCCGAATGTTATTAGTTGCGCCACGCAATCAGCACCGTATTTCTCACGCAAATAAGAGATTATCTCTTCACGCCTTGAAGGTGAAAAATCTATATCTATATCAGGAATCGAGACCCGTTCAGGGTTAAGAAACCTCTCAAAGAGAAGGCCGTATTTTAAAGGGTCAATATCTGTGATTCCAAGACAGTAGGAGACAATACTGCCTGCTGCGCTACCGCGTCCAGGACCTATCGCTATGCCCTTACTTCGAGCGAATCTGACGATATCCCAGACAACAAGAAAATAGTTGATAAAACCAGTCTGGGCAATCACGCGCATCTCGTGGTAGAGTCGCTGTTGGATGTCGGCGCGGCTGTCG
>JAOAAR010000149.1 GCA_026418755.1 Planctomycetota bacterium | reverse complement strand
TCTTATCAACAAACCGATACTCTATCTCGTACGGATGAACTCCGTTGAATGAAATGTCTTTTCGTAATTCTCCGCGCATCACAGTCCCTGTTGTCCGTACCCCATCAGGCGAATTCTCTAATCCCGAAAGTGTTCGAGGCAGGGCAAGAGTGCCAAGCAGAGAATATAAAGCAACACCAATCCCCATCTCGGCTACCGCAACGATGAACTTTAAAAGCCCTCGCTGCTTCACCTTCCTCCTCACCTCCGGCGGCACATACCGCGGTGTCTCTTTCTCAGGAACCCATTCCACTAATACTCATCCATATCTTCTGGCATCTCATCCATACCAGGATACTTCGCTTTCTCTTTGGCTTTCTTTTCTATCTCTGTCACTGTCGCCTCAGATGTGAGAAGCATCGTTGCCATCGAAACACTGTTTCGTAACGCCACTTTGGTAACCAGTGTCGCATCTATGACTCCGCTTTTGAACAAATCAGTAAATTCTCCTTTCTCTATGTCGTAACCGAAAGCCCCTTTGCCCTTCTTCACTCTCTCAAGCACAGGGGACGGGTCAAGCCCTGCGTTCTCAACTAAATGGCGGATAGGCGCCTCCAGAGAATCGCGCACCAGTTTGTATCCCACCGCTTCAGACTCATTTAAAAAACTCTGTTTCTTCATCCCTTGCGCCGCTCTGATGAACACAACACCACCACCAGGCACGATTCCGTCCAACTTAGCCGCTTGCACCGCCTTAATTCCCCCCTCTAAAACACTCTTCTTATATTTCATCTCAACCTCAGTCGCTCCCCCTACACCAATCTCAATCACCCCTCCGGCTAAACGGGCAAGCCTCTTCTCCAACTGCTCCCTGTCATAGTCGCTCTCTGTCGTCTTTATCTCTTCCCGAATCTGCTCCGCACGCGCCTCCACCGCTTTCCTCTCGCCTGCCCCTCCTATCAGCATTGTCTCCTCTTTCGTAATGACCGCCTTCTTCACTTTCCCTAAATCGCTCAACTCCACTTCACTTAACTTCACCCCTGTCTCTTCCAAAATAGCACGCCCACCCACTACAATCGCTATATCCTCTAAGTTCCGTTTTCTCCTCTCTCCATAACCCGGTGCCTTCACCGCACAACATCTTAATGTCCCCTGCAAATTGTTCACTACAAGAGTCGCAAGCGCTTCCCCTTCTACATCCTCCGAAATAATCAACAATGGCTTTCCACTATGAACCGCCTTCTCCAAAAGCGGCAAAAACTCCTCTACATTTCCGATTCTCTTCTCGTAAGTAAGAACCAGAGCATCCTCTAATACGCATTCTCGGTTCTCTGCTTTGTTGATAAAATAAGGGGAAATGTAACCACGGTCGAAAACCATTCCTTCAATCACTCTCAAGGTGGTTGCTGTACTCTTCCCTTCTTCCACTACAATCAAACCGCTCTCCCCTGCCTTCTCCACAGCCCGAGCCACCCAGTCTCCTAACTCCTTATCCCCGCCGCAAGCAACCGTCGCTACATATGCCACACTCTCCCGCCCTTTCATCGCCTTCTTGTTCTTGTCAATCTGTTTTATCGCATCCTCATACCCTATCTCCATTCCCCGCGCAATCCCCATAGGGTCGTAACCTGCACCTACCAATTTCAGCCCGCCTACAAACAGCGCCTCCGTCAGAATTGTCGCTGTCGTCGTCCCGTCCCCCGCCTCTTTGTGTGTCTTCTCCACTACATCCTTTATCAACTGTATCCCTAAATTTCTCTCTTTCCCTTCTACTTCCATCTCCTTCGCTACCGCAAAACCATCCCGCGTGATTCTCGGTGCGCCCCATGGCCTCTGCATAATCACATTCTTTCCCTTCGGACCGTATGTCACTTTAAGCGCACGAGCAGCCAGACTCACCCCGCTCGCTAACTCCTTGCGCGCATCCTCATACATTAAAACTCGTTTTGCTCCCATCCCCTATTCCTCCTTAATCACCGCCATAATGTCGTTCTCCTCTAATATTAAATACTCCTCGTCCTGCAACTTGACCTCAGAACCTGCATACGAGAGAAACAACACTCTGTCTCCTACCTTCACTTGAAACGGTACTACCTTCCCGTCCTCCAATCTCCTCCCCTCTCCTAACGCCACAATCACCCCCTCCTTTGGCTTCTCTTTCGCAGAATCTGGTAGAACAATACCCCCCTTCGTCACATCTCGCGCACTCACCCTCTTCACTATCAACTTGTCCATTATCGGACGCAAACCCAATCCTTTCTTCTCTGCCCCTTTCTCTTTCATCATAGTCTCTCCTCCAAAATCACTTCTTAATTATACATCAATTATATAGCAAAACTTATGCCTCTCCCTAAACAAAAACCAACTATCTCAAATTCTTTTGTCTCCCCCAAAAAATGTTACCCCAAAACCTCTCCCTAAACTGTCAAAACGGCAGTTTAGAATCAGAAGTGTGCCTGATTCGTTACTTTCTCTTCCCCTCAGAAGCAAGCAACCAGCACAAGTATGCCTCAATCTCCATCTTTGCATCCGCCCCTCCCTTCACCGCGCGGTCCAACTCCGCCAGCCTCTCAACCGCCTCATTCATCCTCTTCCCCAATCTCAACCCGCTCTTTTTCAGAAAAACCAGCACATTCTCCCGCGCCCACTCACCCATCGAAAGCGCCTCCGCAATCTTCCCATCGCTTGCCCCCGCACACACCATCTTATAAACTTTCCTTAACTTTATCAGACTGGAAGTTATCTGCCCTATCAAGTATGTTGCAACCTCTTCAGACTTCGTAATCACTCCTTCTCTTTTTTGAAGCCTTATCCCGTTCCGAAATGCGCGCCATAAAGCAGCAAGTGAACTCTCTAACTCGAACCTCTCTATCCCGTTAGAGATGGAAAACTGACTACCTGATGCCATGTCAGCAACCAATCCGTTCACATCCTCCTCATTGATTCTCTTCTTCGGCAAAAGGGCAACCTTCTGGAGTTCACTCACCGCAAAGTCAAAATCATCCCCTACCAGTTCTATTAACCTTCTCACAGCAGACGAACTAATCTCTATCCCCAGCCTTTCCGCGCGCCGCTTCAACTCCATCATAAGAGAATCTCCAGTGAGACTCGAAACATCTACCACCGCCTTTGCAGAAGATGCCACCTTATAGAGACTACTCTTCTTTTCTATTCCCTCAAAACAGATGAGTAAAAAACCTTGCCCTCCTTCTTTAATCCTCTTGAGCACCCATTCCTCGGCTCCTTCTTTCCTTAAAAACTCCTTTCCGTCCTCTATCAAAACCAAAGAGGTACCTCCGAATAAAGGTGGCGTCTTCAATAGCCCCCCTACCCTCCCCAAAATCCCTTCTTCCGAACCTTCAAAACGGCTTACCAGAACCTCCCCTCTCTTCTTAAGCGATGACTTAAACAAATCTATGTATTCCCGACGCCGAAGCAGACTCTCCCCTACCAATAAGTATGTTGACAATACCTTTGAATCAAATAACGCCTCCATACTACTCCCCTTTCACCTTCCTCCGTAAGTCCTCTATGAAGAAAGAGAGCCTCTCCGAGCCAGGGTTATACTCCAACGCTTTCTCAGCAAACCCCAATGCCTGCTCGTATTCTCCTTTCGCTGCTGCAAACTCCGCCCGCAGAAAGAGAACTTCATCCTCTGGCTTCGACGCATCCATATATGCGCAATAAATGTATAACCCAAAGCCCGTGACAACCAAAAGAGTCAGAAGAGCCACTGCCTTCCGTGTCTCCTTCACTACCGTATGTAAATATGAGGGATTCTCTTGAAGCCTGTCCAAGAGTCTTACCCGCTTCTCAAGCGGGAAATGACGCCAAGCAAAAACCTTCTCCCTTGGCCTCCCTGTAAAAGAGAAAATGCGGAGCAGCGCTTGAGATAGAGCCTTTTCTCCTACTAACCCTGCCGCATACACATCCGCCGCCTGCTCAAACCTCCTCGATATGTATCCGAAAAGAACGAACCAAAAAAGAACCACTACCCCTGCAAATAGAAGCACCTGATAGTCCAAATCTAACCCTTGCAGAATTCTGTCGAGAAAAAGTGTAACTCCTACGAAAGAGAGAGCCAAACTCATATAAAGAGTCGGATGATGCATCCTCGAATGCCCCAATTCGTGCGCAAACACCGCACATACCTCCTCTTCTGGAAAGTTAAGAACCGTGTCCGTAACAAACACATATCTCAAACGCCCAAACAGACCCGATACCGCTGCGTTTACGATACGCCATACCCCAGTCTTCCACACCATCACATCTCGTATCTTCACCCCTTCTCTGCCAGCCAGGTGGAACAAAAGGGTGCGAACTATCCCTTCCTTCATACGCTCGTAAGGAAACATAAAACATAATCCTAACGGAAACAGAGAGAACATAACGAGGATGATAAGAGAGACCGGCAGAAATGAAAGCGAAGGAAAAATGAAAAGAGCCTCTTCAATCTTAGAAAACTGTTCTACTGACTGGATGAAAGCAGAAAAGAAGAGAAATGGGGCGGCAGCCACAAAAAACTGACGGAGATGGAACAGAACATACGCTCTCCTGGAAACAGAAAGCGCTCTTGCTCGTATCTCAGCATCCGATACCGCCGCCAAAACCATAGAAGTTTGGATGAAAAAAACCAGTACAATGGCAAACTCCCTCATTATCGCCGGTAGAATCTCTGCCAGAAGAGGCACCAATCCAAACAGATGCCCGTTGACCCCTAATACGAGCAGATTCAGAAATAACCACCTCCGTTTTAGAGAGAATAAGTTATTAATTGCTCCCTGCCCTTCTCCTCTTATCCTTTTTGAGGCGAGGTAGGCACCACTCACCAGAAGAACAGTCGCTATCAGAGATGAGACTACTGTCTCTAACGCAGGAGGACGCGAAAAAGATAGAGGATACGGATTGGCAAACAGAACGAAAATTCCCAAAATGGCGTAAAAAAACGCCCCCACAAAACTCATCCTAAAAATGGATTGTTCTTCTTCTCAAATCCGATTGTCGTCTTCGGACCATGACCAGGATAGACAATCGTCTCATCAGGCAGAACAAGAAGTTTCTCCTTTATCGCTGTGACCAGTTTTCTGTGGCTCCCTCCAGGAAAATCTGTCCTGCCAATCGAGCATTGAAAAACCGCATCCCCAGCAAACAGAACCGGTGGTTTCTCGTCCTCCGTGTACAGACAGATTCCTCCCTCCGAATGCCCTGGAATGTGAATCACTCTGAACCTCAATCTCCCTAATTTTAATTCGTCATCCTCCTTGAGAAGTCTATCTGCAGGCGGCGACTCAAAACTCCGTCCAATGAAGACCGAAAGATTCCTCTGCGAATTCACAAGCAAGGGAGCGTCCAATTCATGAATGCATAACTCCGCCTCAGGATACGCAACCTTCATATCAGGATTCGCCAAGATGTGGTCAATATGCCCGTGCGTGTTCACAATATATATAAC
>JAOAAR010000148.1 GCA_026418755.1 Planctomycetota bacterium | reverse complement strand
GTGCGGAAGTGCATCTTCGCTATATTCTTGAGGAGTATCCTAATACGGTTTCTGCGAGTGAAGCCAAATCTCTGCTGGACGGACTGAAGAGATGAGATTTTTTCTGATGGTCTTTTTACTGTTCGGTTGCGGATACCATTTGGGAAATCCTTTTCATCGGAAGATTCATCTGGTAGTTCCTGTCAACAAGACGGAGTACCGTGGGGTGGAGATGGAGTTGCATCGTCTTCTTGTTGCTGAGATTCGCAAGTCGCCTGGTTTTTCTCTTTCTTCTACTGGAGTTGAGATTCAAGTCACTGTTGAGAGATGCAGAGGAATTCCTGTTTACGAGGAGGAGAAATCTCCGACGGTGGGAGATTTTTATGTTCAGGTTACGGTTGTTATTTTCCGTTCTCCTGCGGAGTCGCACAGGCGCACGCTTGAGGCTCTTGAGCGCTATGATACGGAGTCTGGTATTTCTCTTGAGGCTGCGAAGAGTCGTGCGCTCACGCGCCTTGCTCAGTCTATTGTTCTTGAGATACTTACTTCTTTTTCTGATGCCAAAAAATGAACGGCTTTGAAGCCGTTCACAGCACGCTCCGTAGAGCATCACTTACGTGCGAAAGCCATTACTGAGACATAACAGCAATCGCCGCTCAGGTATAATACACTTTAATTATAATCTTTTAATCCCCGTCTGTCAAGTCCTTTTATGTCCGAAAGTTGAAAAATACATTAGAAGTTTTATAATCCTTTTTTGCTTCTTCTGTTAGGAGAATTTGATATGGGTAATTCCTCAGACAGCAAGTATATTCTCGGGATTGACTTAGGCAGTAATTCTCTTGGTTGGGCTGTACTTGCGATGGACCAGAACGGAGGGTTCACAGATGGCATTCAAACTGGAGTACGCTCTTTCGAAGCAGGGATGGAAGGTGATATCGAATCTGGCAAAGAGGCTTCTCGCTCTATAAGTCGACGAGAAGCCCGTCTTCAAAGAAGGCAGAATTGGCGGCGCGCATATCGCTTGAAGAAACTCTTTTCACTTCTTCAGGAAGCGAAACTGTTGCCGACGAGTGGTACCCAGACTTCCCAAGACCGTCATAGACTTCTTAACGAACTCGACAAGCAGATTTATCAACGCCATATAGAAGAGATATCGGAAGAGGAGAGGTATCGAGCCTCACATCTGCTTCCATATTTACTTCGCAAGAAGGCTCTCTCCGATAAACTCGAGTTTTACGAATTGGGGCGGGCTCTTTATCATCTTGCGCAGCGCCGAGGATTTCTGAGTAATCGCAGGTCGACACGAAAAAAAGAAGAAGGTGAAGTTAAAAAGGGTATAGGTAGACTTCAAGAGCAGATGAATCAGGCAAACGCACGGACACTGGGGGAGTATTTTTTGACACTCGACCCGGCAGAGGAGCGCATCCGTAACCGCTATACATCGCGCAAGATGTATGAGGATGAGTTTGAGAAAATCTGGGCTGAACAAGCAAAACACTATCCTGATGTTCTGACTGAGGAGTTAAAAAGGCGAGTCTGGTATGCTATATTCTATCAGCGTCCTTTGAAATCTCAGAAGCATCTTATAAAAAATTGTGAACTCGAGCCGCGTCGTAAAAGCGCGCCTGTGGCATCGCTTCTTTATCAGCGGTTTCGTCTTCTTCAACAGGTCAATAACGCTCGTCTCATAACCTCGGACGGAAAGGAGAGAAAATTGACGCGCGAAGAACGCCAGAACTTAATCAACGCTCTCGAAACGGAAGAGGAGGTTGCGTTTGAAAAGGCATTAAAGATAATAGGAGTCTCCTCTGGGGGATGCTCGTTTAAGGCTGGGCGAGGCGGAGAGAAGAGGTTTGTTGGGAACAAGACGGCAGCGAGACTTCGTGAAATTTTTGGTGAGCGCTGGGACTCATTTTCCGAAGAAGAGAAGAATCGAATCGTTGACGATGTCCGTTCTTTTAGAAAAGAAGAGGCGCTCAAGCGTCGAGGGATAAACTATTGGAAACTCGACGAAGAATCCGCCCAGAAATTTGGAGAACTTTCTCTTGAAGAAAGGTATTGTTCTTTTTCCCGCCGTGCGCTTGAGAAACTCATTCCGTATCTTGAACAAGGATTGTCTGTTGAGGAGGCGATTCAAAGGGCGTATCCTAACCGTCCTGTTCCTTCTCCTGTTGATGAACTTCCTCCTCTTAATAAAGTCATTCAGCATATTACCAATCCTGCGGTCTCTCGGGCTCTCACTGAATTACGCAGGGTCGTCAACGCTATAACAAAGAAATATGGTAAACCTGAAACAATTCGGATTGAACTCGCTCGTGACCTTAAAAAGGGCAGAAAGGAGCGCGAAGCTATCTCCAAGAAGAACCGTCAAAACGAAAAGCGCCGTAAAGATGCGGCTGAAAAAATAGCCTCTGAAGCAGGAATTCAGGACCCTTCGCGAGATGATATAGAAAAATATCTTCTTGCAGAAGAGTGTGGTTTTGCCTGTCCGTATTGCGGCGCCAGGTTTTCTCTCTCTTCTCTTTTCGGTGACCTTCCTGCGGTTGATGTCGAACATATTATCCCATTTCATCGTTCCTTCGATAACTCATTTATGAACAAGACTGTCTCTTGTAGAAAGTGTAACTCTGAAAAAAGTAATCGTACCCCATTCGAAGCGTTCTCTTCAAATGCTCAACGGTGGGAGGAGATTCTCAGGCGTGTTAAAAACTTCGAACCTGAGAAACTTAAAAAATTCAAACTTGAATCGCTTGAATCTCTCGACGACTTCATATCTCGTCAACTGAACGACACTCGCTATGCATCTAAACTCGCCACCAAATATCTTGGGCTTCTTTACGGATGCAGACCTGACCAGCCTGGTGTTGACCAGAACGGGAAACGCAGAGTCCAGGCGACTCGCGGACAAGTCACAGCCATTCTTCGCAATGCCTGGAACCTTAACTCTATCCTTGGCGGTTCTCAGAAATTACGCGATGATTACCGGCAACACGCAATTGACGCAGTAGTCATTGCGCTTACCACTCCTGGTGTAATCAAATCTTTAAGCGACGCATCCAGGTCTTCTTTCCGCAGACATGCTCCCAGAATCTCTTATCCATCTCAAGACTTCTTAGATAATGTTCGCAAATCTATTGAATCAATCGTTGTCTCGCATCGAGTTTCCAAAAAAGTCCAAGGTCCTTTACACGAGGAGACTTTTTATGGAAGAAATAAAGACGAAAATGGCAATACTTACTTCTGTGTCCGCAAACCTCTGAGGAAACTTACCGATAAAGAGGTTGACCAAATCATTGACCCCAAAGTTAAGGAGTGCGTAAAGAGAAAACTCGAAGAACTGAATTTGAATGACCCCGAGAAAGCGTTTTCTGACCGTGCTAACCATCCTCATCTTAGAACAAAAGACGGAAGAAAGATTCCGATTCATTGCGTTCGAATAAAAGCCAGAGTCCAAGAAGAGTTGTTTCCTCTTGCAAGAGGTACGCCTTATGAACGATGGGTTACATCAAAGGAAAACCACCACATAGAAATCTACGAGACAAAAGACAGGAAAGGGCGAACCATATGGGACGGCGAGGTGGTTTCCCGTTTTGAAGCGATGCGACGCTTAAGAAAGGGTGAGCCTATCGTAAAACGCGACCACGGTCCTGATAAAAAATTCATTTTCTCACTTGCTAAAGGTGAAATCATATATTTGAAAGGGGATAAACCATATATGGGAGAGGGACTATATAGAGTAACGACCGTTCCCCAGTCCAAGCAGATAGTTTTTAAGCACATCAACGACGCAAGACCTGACAAGAATATTCCGACATTGAAGAGAGGTAGAACAGCGCGCTTGGACACGCTACGAGAGATGGAGTGTCAGAAAGTTGTTGTCACGCCACTGGGGGAGGTGCGCAACGCAAATGACTGAACATATCATTGACCTGTCTGAAGAGGCGGTTCATCTCTCTTTCCGTAACTCGCTCCTCGTCATTAGGAGGAACGAGGAAGAAGAAGTTACTCTACCTCTTGCAGAACTTGCAGTTTTGCTCGTCTCAAATCCTCAAGTTACTTACACTCACTCTGTCCTTGCAGGAGTCGCATCCGCCGGTGCCGTCTTGATTGTATGTAACGAGAAACATCTCCCTTCTGCTATGATGCTTCCTCTCTCTGCTAACTTCCTCCAGACCGAAAGGTTTGCTCAGCAAGCATCCGCACCCTTGCCGCTCAAAAAACGCCTTTGGCAACAAATTGTCCGCGCCAAAGTTCGCTCTCAGGCTAACCTTCTTAAAAAACTCTACTCGGATGACGGCGGGCTTTCTGCTCTCATTCCTCTTGTCAAATCGGGAGACAAGACGAACATTGAGGCACGCGCATCCCGTAAATACTGGGCAATGATTTTTCAAGACTCGGAGTTTCAGCGCGACTATGATTCCGTCGAGGGTCAGAATGTATTTCTTAATTACGGCTATGCGGTTCTGCGCGCTATTATTGCGCGTGCCATCTGCGCCGCTGGACTCCACCCCTCCCTCGGTCTACATCACCACAATCGCTATAACCCCTTCTGCCTTGCTGATGACATAATGGAACCTTTCCGCCCTATCGTTGACGAAATAGTCGTCCAACTCGTCCAAGAAGGTAAGGCAGACTGCCCCCTCAACCGTGAAATAAAATCCGCTCTTATTCAACCTCTTCTCCGACGCTTCACTATCGAAGGAGAGCAACGCTCACTATTCGACATCGCCTTCCGAACGGTAACATCACTTGTCAAAGCATTCGCAGGTGAAACCGATAAACTCGTCTTTCCGGAACTCTGATATGGCTTATTCGAGAGTCCCTCTTTCAGAGTATAAAGGTATGTGGCTGTTCGCTATGTTTGACCTTCCTGTTGATACTCCGAAAGGTAGGAAAGAATACGCTCGCTTCAGGAAAGCGCTCCTCGCCGAAGGTTTCACTATGCTCCAGTTTTCTGTCTACGCACGATATTGTCCCTCCGAAGAGGCTTCAAAAATCTACCGCAACCATGTAAGAGAAGTACTGCCGCCTGAAGGCGAAGTCCGACTTCTCTCTGTCACTGACAGACAATTCGGCAAGATGGAGGTCTTCTTCGGAAAAAAACGCAAGCCGACTGAGACTCCACCCCCTCAACTTATGCTTTTTTAGGAGCGGAGTGAAACATAATCCCCCGTGAACACGGGGGTTATGTGGGGCGTATTATACCTGAGCGGCGATTTCTGTCAAGCCTTAGTGAGGGTGGTGGTTAGGAGAGGATGAGGCGTGCGGCGATAAGGAGGAGTGTGGATGCGAAGAGGATGCGTAGGAAAGGTGCGCGGATATTTTTCAGTTTCCAGGCGCCGATTTGGGCGCCGAGGATTGCTGGGGGCATAAGGAGGATGAAGGGGGTGAAGGGGAAAGAGCCGTAGTTTTGGGGGTGTGAGAGGTGGAGGAGGAGATGGCTTATGGCGCTGGTGGTTCCGGTGGTGAGGAGGAGGAAAGAGGAGGTGGCGACTGCGGAGTGGATAGAGAATCCGCAGGGTAGCAT
>JAOAAR010000147.1 GCA_026418755.1 Planctomycetota bacterium | reverse complement strand
GTTGTGTCAACCGTGCCTTGAGCGAAGACGCAGGTGTTCTTGGGGAGTTGGGCGAACGCATTGAGTCCAGTTGAGCCGAGCGAAGGGACTCCGTTGACCTGGAAGACGGTTGTTGTTTCTGTTGTGACTGTGAATTGACAAATTATGCCTCCTGTGCGAGGATTGTGAATTTCGAGGACTATTCTGCCTGTGCTGATGTCGACCGAGTTTAAGCGGCCGAATGCGTTTACAGGTTTTGGGTTGGTGGGGTCAACTGACGCGCTTATAACGGGCATAACGAAAACCTTGTTGTTGGCTGCATCCACTGTCACTGAACTGTTGAGGTCGAGGTCGAATTGAAGAAGTCTGTTTCGCCTAACGAGGATGTTTGGTCTTGTAGATGAGTCGAAGTCAATTGCGACATCAAACAGTCCTGTTAAGGGGTTACCGTCGGAATCGCAGACTGTTGCTGGTGTGGTTGAGCCGTTCAGCAGGACAAGAGCGTTGGAGAAATCAAGGGTGATAACAGCGCTTTTGTAGTAGCCAGCCGGAAGGCGGACGCCGACCAGTATCTGGCTCACATCTGTAAGAGAAGCGAAATCAACGCGCTGTTTGCGGGGCAGTGTGGTAACAGTTGCGCCGTTCAGTTTTTTGAGCGTGACCTGAACCACATCAACCTCGAAGACATCAATCTGGTCGGAAGCGGCGTCAGTGAGAACGAGCGTTGCGCTTCCACTCCCTGACGGCTCTCTGCCAATACAGCCGAAAGGCATTATTGCCAGGACTGCAAGGAGTGAAAAGATTCCCCATCTGGACATAACACATTCTCCTAACAGAGATTCTCTTGTTGGGTTATCTGCTATTTACCGCCGAATCTGCCTTTTCCTTTGAACCTCTCTTTGATGTGCTCAATGATTTTCTGACGGAGGGCTTGTCTCTCGCTCTCCGAAAGTTTGCCATCGCCGTCAGTGTCCCATTTTTTCATAAACTGCTCTTTTGCGGCTTCTCTTTCTGCATCGGAGAGTTTGCCGTCTTTGTCGGTGTCGTATCTTTCAAGAAGGAACTTGCGAATCCGCATAGTGCGCATCCGAATTCTCGGAGGTAACTTTTCAAAGGCGGCTTTTTTCTCGGCATCCGAAAGTTTTCCATCTCCATCGGTGTCGAACTTTTCAATAATTTTGGCACGAACTTGTTCTCTCATCGTTTTCCTTTCTTCGTCCGAAAGTTTGCCGTCTCTGTCAGCATCAAACTTTTCAAGAATCGCCTTACGGATGGCTTCACGCCTGCCTTTGAACCATTTGCCCAGATTCTCGCAAATCACTCTCTTTTCTGCATCAGAGAGTTTGCCGTCGCCGTCCGTGTCCCATTTCTTCATAAACTCTGCGCGGAAATGCTCCCGAATAGTCTGTCTCTCACTTTCCGAGAGTTTGCCATCGCCATCTTTGTCCCACTTTTTCATAAACTCTTTGCGAAGAGTCTCTCGGGCGGTCTTCAGTTCATCCGGTGACAGTTTTCCATCCTTGTCTACATCGAATCTTTCTTTAATCTCTTTCAGCCGTTCTGCGAATGGTTTTTCCTGTGCCCCTGCAGAAGCAGCAAAGAGTAAGACAACTGTTACAATCGCCAACCCCATCAGTGCTTTTCTCATCTCTCTCCTCCTTTCCAGCAAAAGCCCAAAAACCTATCTTGTTTCTGTTTTTCTCTGAAGTTTGCTCGCCCTTTCTCTCAATAACTCTTTCAACTTCTCGCCATCGAAAAGAGGTCGTTTATCCACATTGTGTGTCTCATGCTTGTAGAAAGAAATGTCTCTTGTCTCTTCTTTTAAGAACTCTATTTTCACATTCTTTTCTCGCGGACTGAGTACTGTTGCTCCAAACAGAATCTCAGCACATACGACAAACTTTGAGTTTCTGTCAACCCAGTAGACCGCTTTTTTCAAGAGAGTTTCTCTGCCGGGGAGCGGTGTGGATTCAATGACGATGAATCTCTCTCCTTCTCGCCCCTCGAGTTTTGCAGAATCGCTCACTATTTTCGTCTCAAACCCTTCTTTTTGCGCCATCAGTCGTTCCATATAGAGTTGAGGCAGTTCATCCGCTTCTGGGTCCAAAAGATGAGAAACTTTTCTCTCTTTAAGGACAAATATGGGGCCCCGCGGTGGTATGAGCCATATCTTTTCTCCATCTGTTCCGCGAACAATCTTTCCCTGCGGTAGTTCTAACTCCATTACCGCCTTATCTGCACCTCGAACATAGAGAAATCCTCTGAACACGAGCGAAGCACGCGGTAGATGAGAAATTCTCACTTCAAGCGAGTAAGTTCTGTCTATCTCTTCGAAGGATTTTTGGCGGGCATCTTCGATGACCGCTTCTGCTTCCAGTTTCGATGAAGGGAGAAACATCAGTACTGTCACGACTGTGACAACAACAGCCGCAGCGGCGCTGAGGCGGAGGACGAAGGACAGGTTGCTTTTTGTCTTTCTTCTTTTCATCTCTTCTGCATCAATGGCATTCATTACACGCTTTATCTTCTCCTCTTCTGAAGCGGCAGATTCTCGCATCTGTTGGCGAGAGATAAGCAAAGCGTGGACGAACTGCTGGTTCACATACATTCGGCGGAGTTCAGAATCTTCGCCAAACTGTTTCTCAACATCTCTTGTTTCTGGTTGTCCCACCTCCCCGTTAAGCAAGTCTTCAATGAACTCCATTTTTGCTTCCTCATTCATTGGAGGTCTCCTATCGCGGTTGTGCCGAGTTTGTTGTAAATACATTCGTAAAGCGCCTGCCGCATTCTCTGCAAACTCTTTTTTATCTTCTCAACACTTGCTCCGACTTTTGATGCAATCTCCTTGCAGGTGTAGTTCTCGTGGTAATAAAGCGAAAGTAATTGTTGAGAAGGCTCCGGAAGCGTTTTAATGCACTTCTCAAGCACATCAAGTTTTTCCTGCCAGGTGTCGCCAGGATACCTTGAAATTCCTGCGAACCTGTTCTCTAAGAGCACTATGGTCTCTTCATCGAAATAGTAAAGTCGGGAAGTACTTATCTGTCGTTTTTTTGCCATGAGGTGCATTGCAGCGATTCCTCGCAACCATGCTCCAAACGGTCGCTTCCTGTCGTAACTATCCAGTTTCTTCCAAGCGGTTATGAAGGTTTCCTGAAACAGTTCATCAGCGAGGTCTCTGTCCCTGACGAGGGAAAAGATGAAGGCACGGAGCATATCCGAATGCTCTCTTACAAGTATCTCAAATGTCTGTTTTGCGCTGATTGTCATATAAGGCGCCTTTCTGTTTCTTCTCATATTTTATTGTCGTAATGTTGCTAAACGGGGACACCGAAAATCTCTTTTTCAAAATTTTACCTTATTTGTTCTCATATCGGAAATTCTTTGATTTTGGATTGATGGGTTCTGCGGGCAGATACGGTGAAGGTTTTTGGACTTGAATGGGGGAGATTGTGCAATAAAATGTAAGGGATTTTTAAGGACTTTGTTTTGATGGAGTATCTACATCCGCTTATTGAGTGCGGTGAGATTCTCTACATCGTTTTTGGTGCGATGATACTTTCTGACTACTTGAACCATCTGACTGCTGGAAGGGTGTTGAAGATTCTTAAGGGAAATCTATTTGCAGGGTACTTTGTGGGAATAGTTCTGGGGATTTTGCCTGGCTGTGCGGGTTCGTTTGTTGCTGTCTCCCTTTACACTCAAGGCATTATTTCGTTTGGTGCGCTTACGGCGAATATGGTTGCCACATCAGGAGATGAGAGTTTCGTGATTCTGGCGCAATCTCCTGATGTGTTTCTGAAACTGAACGGTATTCTTGTTGTTGTTGCGTTCGTGGCGGGATTGGTCGTGGATGCAGTTTTTAAGGAGCGGGCGCGTCTCTGCTGCAAACTGCCTCATGCATCATTTCAAATTCCGTCTGACCATTCTCCTGACTGTTTTCCTTTCTGTTCTCCTTCGAGAATAAAGGTTTTTCACCTGGGGCGTATCGTCATTTTTGTTGTGTCTCTTTTTGTTGTTCTTATTTTCACGCTTTATCTTGGGGTTGAGGAGACAGAGCATTATATTCTGCTTGGGGTGGCGGTTTTTCTTCTGTTTGTTTCTCTTTCTTCTTCTGACACATATTTTGTGGAGCATATCTTGAAGCACATTGTGGCGAAGCATCTCTGGAAGGTTATGTTGTGGACGCTTGGAATTCTTTACGCACTTCAGTTTCTGCTTCCTATAGGGGAGGAAGGGGTAAGGGGATTGATAAAGGGGTTGCCTGGGGTTGCGATGCTTTTTGCTGCATTGGTGGGGATTGCGCCGTTGTCAGGTCCTCATCTTGCAGTCTTCTTTTTATTCAGAGAAGGGGTTCTTCCGTTCAGTGTTTTTTTATGCAACTCGATTGTTCAGGACGGGCACGCTATGCTTCCGATGTTTGCGCATTCGCTGAAAGATTCGCTTCTCGTTAAGGCGTTTAACATTGCTTTTGGGCTGGTGGTGGGTTATTTGTTTTTGTTGTTTGGTTATTAGGAGGGATGGGATGGGTGGGCTTGCGAGGTTTTCTGTTTCGATAGAGAAGGAGTTGTTGGAGAGGTTGGATTCTTTTCTTGAGAGGAAGGGGTATGCGAACCGTTCAGAGGCGTTGCGGGATTTTATCAGAGAGATGTTGGCGGAAGAGGAGTTGAAGAATCCGAATGCTTCGGCCATTGCTGCGGTTTCGATAGTTTATGACCATCATCGGCTGGAACTGCCAGACCGGCTTACTGAACTTCAACACGAACATCATAAGGCGATAGCCAGTACTCTTCATGTGCACATTGACGAGCATAACTGTCTGGAGGTTGTTGTGTTGCGCGGGAGGGCGGGGCGGCTGGCGAGGATAGCGGATGCGCTGATTGGGATGAACGGGGTCAAGTTCGGGAAGGTGCTTCTTACTGTTCCTGGGGAGTTATCTTCGTAGGGGAGAGGAGGCGTGCGTATTTGGAGAAGGCGCTGAATGCGCTCAAGGTGCACAGAAGTAACCCTTCTTTTCCGTCCAGGAAGCCTAACTGCAAGAGGTACTGTCTTATGAACCGTGCGCAGGGTCTTGCTATAAGGTTGAAGAAAGAAGGTTTCATTCCACGGATTCTCGCATCTTCGGCGGCGAGTTTTGTGTAGCGGGTGAACTTTTCGAAGTATTCGTCGAGGGTGGAATATGTCTCGTGGTAGAGCGGTGCTTTGATTTTTCCGCAGGTGCCGTTTAAGATAACATCGGCGTGGACGAGGCGAGAATCGTATCTGCCGAGTTTTGTTCTGAAGATTCGCAATGGATAGTCGAACTGCCAGCCACAGAAGCGGATCAATCGCCCTAAGAAATAGGTGCGTCTGCGAATTCTATAGCCTTGATGGGTTCCTTCGGCAATCGCCTTTTTTATCGCTTCGGTCGCTTCTTCGCTTAACCATTCGTCGGAATCGAGCACAAGTACCCACTCTGTCTTCACCCGTTCGAGTGCCCAGTTTTTTTGTTCTGAAGCGTTTTTATACTCTCTCTGTTCGAGTTTCACTTTTTCGTAACTGCGCAAGAG
>JAOAAR010000146.1 GCA_026418755.1 Planctomycetota bacterium | reverse complement strand
ATATCTAGCGGTTCTGCGGAAACTGCAAGAGATTCAAATCCAGAAGGAGTTGTGGGATGTTCTGGAAATGCACGGCGCCACCGAAATCAACGCCTCTACCTCGTTTGATTACACAGAGTATCATTACTCACTCCCTGCCAATCGTCTGGAAGTCTGGGCATGGGTAGAAAGAGACAGACTCAAGAATCCTGTTTTTCGCGAGTTCTACACAGAGCGAGATGTGATTCTCGAAGAGATGCGTTGGACAGTTTTCGACTCAGCGTGGGGAAGAGTCTATGCCGAGTTGCGTGCGATTGCGTTCATCGAGCACCCTTACAGGCGACCTATTATCGGTTTCCGCCGTGACATCAGATTCGCAGACCCCGAGGCGTTATACGCTCACATCAAGCGCTATTATGTTCCGAGGAATGCGGTGGCAGTAGTAGTAGGCGGAGTTAAGCCTGAAGAAGTCTTTACATTAGTTCAAAAGTATTTCGGAGACATTGAGAACCCAGCCGATGTACCACCCCGCCTCAAAGCGGTCGAACCTGAACAGAACAGCGAGCGCCGCTCCATCATCCGCGCACCTTTCAAAAAACGGCTCTCCATCGCATTCCATCGCCCTGAGTCCACCCATCCCGACTTTGCCCCTCTTGAACTGCTCACGCTCATCCTTTCTCACGGACACTCTTCCCGTCTCTATAAAACGCTCGTTAAAGAGAAAAAATTCGCCACTGATGTGAACTGCTGGAACCGCGATTCAAAACACCCTGACCTTTTCATCATCCGTGCTACGCCAGTGTCAGAGCGTAGCAACGCCGAGGTCGAAGCAGCTATTATCGCCGAACTGGAACGACTCAAAAAAGAAGGAGTCTCTGACTCTGAACTGGAAAAGGCGAAAAAAAAGTCCCTCTTTGGAATCGCATCCTCAATCGACACAAATGGAGGAATCGCTTATCAGTTGGGGTACTACCAGACAGTCGCAGGCGATTGGCGATTCATCCATCGAATGGAGGAGAATATACGGAAAGTGACGAAAGAAGACATAAAGAGAGTCGCAAATCGTTATTTCAAAGTGTCGAATATGAGCGTAGTCCACATGGAGGAAGAGAGGTGAGGAGAGAAGTAAGTCTTGTTTCTCTGTCTGTTCTGCTCTTCACCTCGCTTCTTTCTGCAGATGAGTTTCCTCGGCGCCCCGAGGATATTGATGTGAAACCGCTGAACTTCTCGCCTCCCTCGGTAAAGGAAGAACATCTGCAAAACGGCGCTACATTGTTTCTCCTTCCCGATTCCGAGACTCCACTCATAAAACTCTTCATCATCTTCCGAGGCGGCTCAATGACAGACCCGCCTGACAAGTTAGGGTTAAGCGCTTTTTCCGTCGAGATGCTTAAGTCAGGAGGCTGCGCATCTCTGTCAGCAGATGAATTGGACGAACGGCTCGACTCTCTCGGCGCATATTTCTCTTTCAACTCCTCAACAGAGCATATTACTTTCTCTCTGTCAGCACTGCCAGAAGAGTTCGAAAACGCATCTCGCCTCCTCTTTGACATTCTCACAAAACCGAAGTTCGACTCCGAAGCACTCAAGTCTCGAAAAGCGGTCTTCATTGAAAACCTGAAAAGAGTGTACGAGAACTCAGCCAACATCGCCACACTGCTCTTCAAAAGAGCCCTTTATTCAAACTCCGCTTTCGCCAATCCCGTGGACGGCCTTCCCGATACAATTTCAAAGATTGAGCGAGAAGACCTCGTCTCCTGGCATAAAAAATGGCTCCGCCCCAAAAACGCATTCATCGGACTCACAGGACCTGTTAACGAGTCTTCTATCGCATTCGTTAAAGAACTGTTTGGAAAATGGAGTGCCGAGGGGGAAGGGGAAAAGATACCCGATGTGAAAGCAGAAGAGAAGACAGGAATGAGAATCATCCTTTACGAGCGGAAAGGGTTGGAACAGACTGTAGTTCTTGTCGGAGCGTTGAGTGCCGAGAGGACTCACCCTGAGCGTCCTTCTCTTGACTTTCTTGAGTATCTGCTTTTAACGAGAGTGAATCTGAAAGTGCGGAATGAATACGGACTGGCATATTCTGCTTATGCCACTTATCAGCCTTGTTCGAAAGCAGGAATCTTCTATGCAGGAGCACAAACAAAAACAGAGACCGCAGTCGAATCTCTTCGACTGATGGTGGAGCAGTTACGCATAGCCAAGACAGCGTTCCCCAGCGAAGACGCTATGAGATGCGCCAAAGAGCATTTCGTGAACTCCTTTGTCTTCCGTTTCGCCGAAAAAGAGCGAGCATTGGAAGAACTTGTCTGGCTCAAATTCTATGGTTTTGCCGATGATTATCTCCTGAAATACTGCGACAGAGTGCGCAACTTCACGCCTGATGTGATCGTGGATGCGGCGGCGAAGTTTATCAATACAGACGCACTGGTGGCGGTGCTGGTCGGCGAAGTGAGCAGTCTAAAAAATGACTTGAAAAAGAGTTTTCCGAGCGCCAAAATACAAGAAGTCTCCTCATTATTTGATGTGAACGAATGCGAGAGTAATAAGAAGAAGTAGTAATAGGAGGTGGTTTATGAATAAGTCCTTCGTTTTTGCGACAGTCCTCATTACGCTTTTTGGATGTGCTTCGACAGGAGACGAAAGCGAGAAAAAGTCCGAAACAGAAGAACCAAAATGGATGGTCATCCGCTCAACCAATGACTTTTTGAGCCGTTACCCCAGCCTCTCCACCGATTACTTCAATCAGGTCCGTTACGCAGAACTCCTCTTCGAGGAAGGAGAAAAGAAAAGAGTAAAGTTTGAGCCACTAACGAAGAAAGAGGACTACACACGCCGCGTTCAGTTAAGAGAAGAGGCAAAGTCCTATTATTTGCAAGCGCTAAATGAAGCGAAAAAGATTTTTGACGCAACTGGTAGTGCCGATGTAGCGAGATTGATTGCAACAATAACCGCTCCGCTCGAACAAGTCCAGCGCGAAATCGAAAGCGAGCGAGGACTGATAAAATAGATTTGAAATGAAACTTTGAGGAGGTGTTATTATGCGTTTCTGCTTGTTTGTTGTTTTTATGCTATCTCTTTTTGGCTGCTCATCGGCTCCAAAAGATGAACCTTCTCAAGCAACAACCGCCCCCAAAACCGAAACCCCAACAACTCCTACCCCACCTGTTAAAGAGCAGCCGACAAAGATTACTCCAGACATCGGAAAAATGGTAACAGATGCCCTTGCTTTGCGGGATGAGTTCTACAGAAAACGGATTCTGCAGAATCAATTCGACTATGAACTTCTTCTTAAAGCCATTTCTGCATTGCAAGAAGCCCGAGACGAAATTCGGAAGCGGTTGGAGAAGTCTCCTGCAGACGAAACTTTGAGAGACCTTTCATCGCGTGTAGAGCCAGAACTCTCGAAGTTGAACGAAGAGAAAATCGCCTACGACCTGGAAAAGAAAAGCGAAAAGGAGACTGAAGAGATACTTAAACGCTCCGAAAACAGCAAGGAAAAGGAAAAATAGGACTGCTCTTCAGAAAGAGAACTCGATAGGTTGAGTCTATTAACCCATATTGGGCGGTTACCCTGAAAAGTGACGGTCTATCTCACTCAGAAACCGTAAGATGCTTTTCGGAGACCATCATATTATGATGCGTACATCAACAGCGACAGGGGTTTTTGGCTCTGCAGGGACTTTAACAGGATTGACATCCAACTCCTTAATCTGAGGAAAATGAGAAACAAGAATAGAAAGCCGCTCCACCATTTCAGCGAGGCTGCTGGTATCTGCTGGTGCGTATTTGCGGAAGCCCGACAGAAGCGGTGCAAGTTTTATTCGCGAAATCATCCGTTTTGCCTCAAACGGCGTCACAGGCGCAACACAGAATGAAACATCACGGAGTAACTCCGCTGCAACTCCTCCTGCCCCGAACATAATGAGGTGGACATCTCCAGGCGACCAGAGTGCTCCTATAATCACTTCTCGTTCAGCATCTATCATCTCTTGAAGAAGGAGAGGAGTGTTGGGAGAAAACTGAGTCCAAAGACGGTCTGCTGCTCTTTTGAGCGAAGACTTATCCTTTATGTCAAGAATGAGGGCGCCTTTTTCACTCTTGTGAAGAGCCTCCTTCGGGTCATCAACTTTCAGCACTGCGGGAAAGCCCACCGCATCCGAAGCAGCATCCAAATCCTTTTTGCCTCCGACAGACGCCCATTTCGCCGTCCTTATCCCATACGCAGAAAGAACCTCAAACCCTTCCGCCTGCGTCAAGAGAGTCCTCTTCTCCTTTAAAGCGAGAGAGAGTATCCTCTCAACCTTCTCCTTTTTCACATCCTCAAACCTGCGCGGCGTCTCAAGAGGACGGCTCAAAATTTCAGAGTAACGAGTCATTGCAATCAGCGCCTTCGCCGCTGTCTCGGGAAATTCATACTCAGGAATGTTCGCCGAATTGATTATGCGGAGAGTTTCTGTCCACTTCCTCCTGTCGGTCATAACACACATAATGAGTGGTTTAAGCGAATCAAACGCCTCAGGCGCCTTAGCAGCGAATTTCTTAGCGCAAGAAACAGTATCCACGAAAAATGGCGTGACAAAATTGATAAGCACAGAATCTATATTCTCATCCTTGATAAGTGTATCAACGGCTACCTCCCAATGCTCTGGGGTGCCCGTCGCTAAAACATCAACAGGATTGGAGACCACAGCAGCAGGATAGAGAGTCTGCCGCAACCTCTTCTGTGACTCCTCGCTTAAAGCAGGCATCGTCAACCCCGCCTCAATGAGTTCATCTGTTGCGATAATCGCGGGACCGCCGGTATTGGTGAGCATACCGACCCTCCCACCTCTCGGAATCGGCTGCTTACTGAAAGCAATCGCTGCTTGACATAACTCCTCTTCATCACGAAAAACCACACAACCGCACTTATCAAGCAACGCTTCTGTCACTCTGTCCTCTCCCCCGGCAAGTCCACCCGTATGCGACGCCACCGCTTTTGAGCCTTCCACAGTCCTGCCAGTCTTCATTGCAAGAACAGGCTTTTTACGAGTCACTTTACTTACGCGCTCCAGAAACCCCTTCGGATCCGACAAGTTCTCAATATGAACGATTATGACTCTTGTTTTCTCGTCATCACCCCAGAAAGAGATTATCTCAGGAATAGAAATATCGCAGGCGTTCCCGTTTGACGCATACATCCGCACACCGATACCCAACTCATCCAAACGCTGGTTGAGCACCTCTCCTACTCCGCCTGACTGCGCCACAATCGAAATGTTCCCTTCCTTCGGATATGTGAATGTAAAATTGCAATACGCACGCACGGAAGCATCAGAGTTGATGATACCCTGGCAGTTAGGACCGAGGACTCGAACCCTATATTCCTTTGCAATCTTAACCACCTCGTCTTCAAGAGCAGCACCCTCAGCACCCACCTCCTTGAATCCAGCAGAATTGATGATAACTACTTTCACCCCCTTCTCACCGCATTCGCGAACCGCTTGCGGCACAAGATTGGCAGGAATAACAATGTGGGCAACATCAATCGCATCAGGAATCTCTTTGACGCTCGGATACGCACGAATGCAG
>JAOAAR010000145.1 GCA_026418755.1 Planctomycetota bacterium | reverse complement strand
AGATGTGTATAAGAGACAGAAACGCTATGGTAGCGTTAGGAGATGATTCAGAAGAAGCATTCAATGTAGCGAAAGCAGGGCTATCGGACGCCTATTCTGTGGTTAGAGCATCTGCGTGCGAACTCTCCCTCTCTCTTAAGTTGAAGGAGCGCATTTTAAGGCTGGAAAACGAGATAATAGAACTGACAAAGCGGAAAGAGGAATTGGAGCAAAGAGGGGATGAGGAGACTAAGGCGGAAATGGAGAAACTTTCTTCGCAGATTCAATTTTTGTGTGAGAAAAGAAAAAGGTTATCAGAGGCTCAAAGCGAAATTTCAAGGAAGGTCATCGCATTGCTGGGGGATAAAAAGCCTCTGGTACAGAATGCGGCTGCAAAATCTCTCCGCGAATTCGTCACGGAAGAGAATCTCGAACAGATAACTGGAGCATTGAAAGATGCTCCTGAAGATATGCTCTGCGAGATAATCTGGATGTATGCAGGGATTGGCACGGAGAAAGCCCTGAATCTGATTGCAGAGAAATTTCTTTCTTCCGACGACCCTGATATAAAGGCTGAGGCTGCCTGTGCGCTTGCCTCAAAAGGAGACGCAAGAGGTATAAAAGAGATAAAAGAGTTGCTACTCGGCAGGACAGACCCGTTCCGCAAGATTCAGTTATTACGGCTACTTGTCCGAAACAAGATATATCTTGAAGATGTTACAACTGCGGTTGAACAGTTATTAGATAGCCCGGAAGAGAGACTAAAAAGTGAAGCGGAGAAGGCTCTGAAATTGCTTAGGAGCGAAAAAGAGGGTGGCAAGAAAGGAAACTGAGCATGCCGCGTTATGCGTTGACTGTTGCTTACGATGGCAGCCGCTATTCAGGTTTTGCGATTCAGAAGAACCGTCCGACCGTGCAGAAAGAGATTGAGTCTGCGCTAAGAAAGATATATGGTAAGGAAGTCAGAATAAAATACGCTTCTCGAACAGACGCAGGCGTTCACTCCTTGGGACAGGTGATTGCATTCGACGCAGATGGTGGACCTGATACGGAGAGGATGCCCGCTTCTCTCAATGCGCTTCTGCCTTCCGATATACGGGTCGTAGCCGCTTCGAAAGTCCCGAGCCACTTCAACCCCTCAAAGGATGCTAACCTAAAACTGTATCGCTATATCGTCTACGACGGAAAATTTCTTCTTCCTCACTTGAGAGGTTTTTGCCTGCACATCCGCAATAGACTCGATGTAGAGGCAATGAATTCCGTTTGTCGGCTTCTCTGTGGCAGGCATAACTTTGCCCCTCTTGTGGTAAAACGAGACCAGAAAGAGAAAAAAGAGGTATCTCTGGATTTGGCGCGGGTTTTTCGGTGCGATTCGTTTGCTCTGGAAAAGAGATTAAAGGATTCTTCTCTTGGAGACTTCGTCATTTTTGAACTTGAAGCGCAACGGTTTTTGTATAAAATGGTTCGTAGCGTTTGTGGATTGCTGGTAGAAGTCGGAGAGAGGAAGTTAACTGTGGCAGATGTGTTAGCAATCATAAGAGGCGAGAAAAAGTGGCGGATAAAAGTTCTTCCTCCGCAAGGGCTCTACCTCGTCCGGATAGAGTATGGAGATGCTTTATGCTCTATGCAGTAATTTCGGACATACATTCAAACATAGAAGCGTTTGAAGCGGTTCTTGAAGACATTCGCAAACATAATATCCCTAACGAGCGAGTCTTGTGTCTTGGTGACATAGTTGGTTACGGTCCTTCTCCGATTGAATGCATTGACGAAGCGATGAAGTTACGCATCACAATCTGTGGCAACCACGACTGGGCAGTGATTCACGAGCCGATTGGGTTTAACCGAGTTGCACGAGAGGCGATTGCCTGGACAAAGCAGATTCTCAAACCCCGATGGTATAGTTTGAGCGGGATTGCGCGCAGACGGTATAATTTCCTTGCAAACTTGCCCGAGACTTGGGAATTTGGAGAAATCAGTCTTGTCCATGGCTCCCCGCGAAGACCAATAGAAGAGTATGTCTTGCGCTCTGATTTTGACGAGATTCTGAAAGAGATGACAGGGAAGATGAGAGAGAACTTCAGCAAGACAAAGTGGCTTGCTTTCTGCGGGCACAGTCATATTCCGCTTGTGTTGACCGACGAGCCTTCTTATCTTGACCCACGCAACTATGTTGAAGAACCTCTTGCCCTGAAAAGGGAGCGCAAATATATTGTGAATGTGGGTTCTGTGGGACAGCCTCGCGACCACGAAACACGCTCTTGCTATGTTCTTTTCGACGACGAGAAACTGACTATCCAGTACCGTCGCGTCAAATACGACACGGAGAAAACCGCTGCAGCAATCCGTGCCATCAAAGAACTGGACGAGGCGCTGGCAGAGAGGCTTCTTCTCGGAGTGTAAGATGTTTCTTGCTCTTTTTCTCTCTGTTCTCCTTTCTGCCAAAGAGGACTCTTTCAAAGGTTTGGACAAAATAGAGAAACCTCCTTTCAGAATCTATCACGATACAGGTGAGAAGTTGACGAGTATTATTCTCTCCGCTGCCGAAGATGCTCTTCTTTCTCTCAGAGAAAATGCAGGTCTCGAGGTGCCTTGCGATGTCACAATTGTTGTTCTCTCCAACAGGAAAAGTTATGAGCGGTTCGTGAAAGAGAAAGGAGGCGAACGGTTCACCGTTGGCGTCACATTCACTGAACGCTCGCTCATCGTGGTTGATGCATCCGCAGGTCACGCAATAACCTCGCCTGCTTCCTCCGTCGTTCGCCACGAACTGTTTCACATCGCCCTGTCACAGTTTGTTTCAAGAAATGGAGTAAAGGTTCCCTTATGGTTCAACGAAGGTGTAGCGCAGTTGTTTGAGCAGCGCGCAATTACTCGTCCTGAGCGCCAGGAGATTGCCACATTAGCGAAAGGGGGAGAACTCCCATTATTCTCATTCTTTGAGGAAACATATCCGTCGGATGAATACATACGCCGAATAATGTATCTCTCGTCGGTAATGTTCGTCAGTTTTCTGACTAATGGGAAAATATCTGAACTCCAGCCGTTTTTTACCGCATTGAGAGAGAAGAGAAACTTCGAGGAATCTTTCCGGCTCATTTTCGGTGCAGATGTTTCATCTCTGGAGGATGTGTGGAGACACAGTTTGGCGGAAGATTACTCATTCTGGCTTCAACTCCTTTACAGAACCAACGAATTTCTCTTTTTCGGAATCCTTGTTATAGTAACCGTAGTCATCTACTTTATTCGTCGCCGCCGCACCCTTCGCCAGATGGACGAACTTGAGAAAACCCCTCCTCATTGACTCTCCGCCCCTTTAATAAAACTTATTGATTCGACATATAGATTCTTCTAAAATGTATTGCGCTTATATTAGGAGGATTTCTTATGGCAATCACTCGCGTCGCTAAGGTGAGTGCTTCGAGCCCGAAAGGATGGGAAGCGGCTCTCAAAGTGGCTCTTGAGCGTGCAAACAAGACTCTACGCAACTTGAGAGAGATTGATGTAATAAGCCAGAAGGCAACCATCAAAGACGGCAAGATTGATGAGTATGTTGTAGAACTTGAGATAATTTTCGAACTTGAAGAATAATCTCCGATGCTTGAACTGGTTCTGATTCGACACGGAAAGACCGCCTGGAATGAGAGAAAGATTTTCAGAGGCAGGTCTGATATTCCGCTTTCAGAAGTGGGGATAGGGGAAGCAAAATCTCTTGCAGAATCTTTGCGCGGAGAAGAAGCGGACGCTGTTTTTTGCAGCCCACTTCTTCGTGCTGTTCAAACTGCCGAGCCTATCTGCAAGTCTATGAAGGTGCCTCTTTACAAGGATGATGCTTTAGTGGATGTCGATTTCGGTTACTGGAGCGGTTTAAGCAGCGAAGAAGTTATCATGCGCCATCCTCGAGAGTGGGAGATGTGGACTCGTGGGGATTTGAAACTTCGTTTCCCAGGAGGAGAAAGTCTTGAAGAGGTGCAGAAGCGGCTTGAGGAGTTCCTTTCTTCCTGTGTCCGGAATCTGACACACAGACGGCTGTTGGTAGTTACACATCGCGTTCCGCTCAAACTCATTCTGATGTCCGTTCTAAGCGCGCCGTCCGCTTTCTGGCAGTTCGTATTTGACACAACATCAATCAGCCGAATAAGACACGACGGCAATCTCTGGTCTGTCGTTTCTCTAAACGACACACATCACTTGCAAACAAGCCGTTATCAGGAAGATTTTTGAGAGACAATGGCAATTGTTATATTCCGCATCACGAATGTTTTAAGAAATGAGAATGGTGGAAGAATCTGGAAAAGAAGAGATAAAGAGGGTAGGAACACCCGTCGGCAGAGCGGCGGCTGTTGTGATGTTTTTAAATGGCATCGCCATTCTGACGGCTTTTTTGCGCGAGATGACGACCGCATACTATTTTGGTGCCTCCGCTGAACTCGACTCTTTTCTTGTGGCGCTTTCAATCCCGCACTTTATCGGAGAGAGCCTCGTAGTAGCATCAGTTCTTGCATTGATTCCTGTGTTCGCGAAGATTCGCGCCGAGGAAGGCGACGCCGGAATGCTCAAAAAAATATCCAATCTTGCAGCCGTCAACCTGTCAGGACTTGCCTTCTTTACGGCGGTCTACATTTTCGCGGCGCCGTTCATCATCCGCGCAATAGCGCCAGGCTTTGAGGAATACCGTTACAGACTCGCCCTGCGATTGACAATTATTCTTTCACCACTAATGATTCTTTGGGGCTCACTTGGCGTCCTTAAAGCAGTTCATAATATTACAAGAAGATTTGCGTATCCCGAACTTGGGCGCTCGCTCATATCGCTCGGCATAGTGGCAGCGCTCGTGTTGTTCACCTCACGCTACGGAATCAGCGCACTGGTTACAGGATTCATTAGTGGGGCTGCTCTTGCGATGATTCTCAACGCTACACCTCTTTTTCCACTGCGTGCGTCGCTCAAACTGCGGCTTGACTTTAGTGCCCCAGAAGTGAAAGAGTATTTCAAAATTTTGATTCCTGTCCTCATCTCAAGCGGTATTTACTACATCCATGTGATTGTTAATACGGTCTTCGCCTCGAAACTAGATACAGGTTCGGTCTCCGCTCTCCGTTACGCTTCAACTGTTGTGTCGGTTCCAACAACCCTAATTGGCGGTGCACTTGGAACTGCAATCTATCCTGCCTTTGCAGATTTATGGGCGCAAGATAAAAAACAAGAGTTCAACGAAATGGTCATCAAAGCAATAAGAATAACATTCTTTTTGTCTCTTCCGTTGACTGCGGTTCTTGTTACCAATTCCGAAGGTATAATCAAAATTCTCTTCGAACGCGGTAGATTCACCCCTGAAACATCTTCTCTCTGTTCCTCCCTTCTTGCTATCTTCTCACTCAACCTTACATCTTCAATAGGAGTAGGCGTACTTTACCGCGTCTTCTTTGCTACAGGGAAGGTTTATATACCCATTATGATGACTGCTTTTTCTATATCCTCCAATGTGTTGCTCAACATAGCGCTTACGCCTATTTACGGAGTGCACGG
>JAOAAR010000144.1 GCA_026418755.1 Planctomycetota bacterium | reverse complement strand
CCCTTGAAATCCGCCATCGGCGGTAAATCTGGGGGATGGGGCACATCCCCCGCCTTAGGGACCACATCACCAAAAACACGATTCACCACAACCTCGTTCGGAGAAGAGCCCCCAGGATAATGTGTCATCGTCACCAACACCAAATCAGAAGTGCCTCGATACGGACGCGTTGTGTTCATCTGAATATACCCCGGCACCACCTTCACCCCACCAACCGTGATTTCAAACTGCCTGCCGTTCATCGCCGCTATGGAATCGAGCGAATAAGAACCTATCTGGTCAAGTATGGAACGCGTCGCCACAGCAAGAAACATCCTCTCCCGCGTGTAAGATGCGGAGTTCTGCCCAATAAGTATGGCAGAACAGAGCGACAGAAGAAAGATGACAGCAATGAGGATGGCGACTACTACCTCGATGAGAGTCAACCCCTTACTCTCTTTCCAGAATCTACTCATCTCATATCCTCCACCTCTTTTTTTCAACTACCAGATTGTTGAACCAGAAGGTACCCCCTTAGGCTCCGCCTTCGGAGACTCCGGCTCAACCTTCGGCTTTGGCTTCTCATCCGGCTTCGGCGGCAGTTTCCATTCTATCTTCATTCCTTTCTCAGATTCTCCTGCCGTTTTGCCTTCTCCTGCCTTCTCTCCACTACTTGTCGTCCTACTTCCCGAGGGGGAAGAGACGGAAGCCCCGCTAACAGAACGGTGCTCTGACCCTCTTGAACCCTCTGTAAAAGAACGCCCACCAGTAGGGCTTTTTTCTATCCCTTCAGCCGTTCCTCCATCCCTTTCCTCTGGCTCCGTTCCTTCTTCTCCTCCGCCAAGAAATGCAAAAAGAATCGCTACTATCACCAGTCCACCTCCAGCCACCCATAACCAGTTCTTCTTCATACTCAGTCCTTCCCTATTACGCCTATATTATGTGACGAACGATGAGGGCTTTTCGCCAACAGTTTTTCCCAATTTTTTACGCATATTTTTAATGCGTAGTCCCGGTTTCTCCTCAACAATTTAGTGCTCTTATGAGTTGCTACGATGTGTGGCCCTTGATGTCCACAAGAAGTTTAACGAGACTGCTTTAAAACTCTGCAGAAGAGTGAGTTCTTCGACATCCTAAAATAGGAACTTTTAACAAAAACATCGGCTTCGATAGCATTTTTATTACTGCATAAAAGCCTCTGAGACTTGGTCCCTGTTCCGTTCTGCGTTATACGGGGAAACCTCTCATCTCATAGTTTTCATTTGATTTTGGGCAGTATGCCACTATAATACTAAATAGTAACATAGTTAAAAAGAGCGAGAAAAAAATGAATGAGAAGAATGAAAAGGAAAAGAAACAACTTTATAAGGTGCGGGCGAACATAATGAAAGCGTTGTCTCATCCGCTGCGACTCGAGATTGTAGAATCTCTGGAGAAAGGTGAAAAGTGCGTCACAGAAATAAGCGAAATTGTCGGTTCTAAACGCTCAAATGTGTCCCGTCATCTTACGGTCTTGACGAAAGCGGAACTCTTAAACAGCCGAAAAGAAGGGCTCAACATGTATTATAGTTTAAAGTGTCCCTGTGTTCTCGACTTCTTCTCGTGCGTTGAAAAAGTCCTTAAAGAGCAGATAAAAGAAAAAATCAGATTGTTAAGGAAGACAATAAGATGAAAAAAGAGATAAAGATTTTCATTCTGTTTCTTGGAATCTTTCTTGCAGCATATTTTGTGCCGTGGGATACAGATAGAGTTAAACAAGCGTTACTCGAATCTTTTTTGATGCTCCAAGATTACGCCCGCGAACATATACTTCTGTGTCTTGTTCCTGCATTCTTTATAGCAGGAGCAATCGGGGTCTTCGTCAGTTCACAGTCAGTAATCAAATATTTTGGTCCTTCTGCCAAAAAAATTCTCTCTTATGGTGTCGCTTCTGTGTCAGGCTCTATTCTGGCTGTCTGCTCCTGCACAGTTCTGCCGCTTTTCGCAGGGATCTACAAAAACGGTGCAGGCATCGGTCCTGCGACAACATTCCTCTACGCCGGTCCTGCAATCAATGTGTTAGCAATCATTCTGACAGCGCGCATTCTCGGGCTTGAATTAGGAGTTGCCAGAGCGGTCGGCGCAGTTCTTTTCAGCATAGTCATCGGACTTTTGATGCATCTCATTTTTTCGAAGGAGGAGAAAAAACGGGTTGCATCAGCCCAGAGTTTTGCGATTGTCGAAGAGGAAAAAGTACGGGCACTTTGGAAGACAGCGCTTTATTTTGCGGTTATGGTCGGGATTCTTGTTTTTGCTAATTGGGGGAAGCCAGCAGATTTGGTCGTTACTCTGGAAGATGGGAGAGTTTTGTCAGGCACAAGAGTTGAACAGACTTCTGAAACTGTGACTCTTAAAGTTTACAGCAAAGAGCAAGAAGTAGGGCAAATGAGTATACCTGTTGCAGCGGTGAAAAAAATCGAGTATGTGCCATCGCTCTATACATCTATTTACAAAGTGAAATTTTTCATCGCTGCCGCTTTCTTTGCTGTCCTTATCGTTCTCCTTTTCTTGTGGTTTTCGAGAGGTGAGGTAAAGGAATGGTTTGGCACAACATGGGGGTTTGCAAAGCAGATTTTCCCGCTTCTTCTCGCAGGTGTCCTCGTAGCAGGATTTCTTTTAGGGAGACCACACTACGAGGCGCTAATTCCCTCGGACTGGGTCTCTTCCGTAGTAGGTGGCAATTCGCTTCTGTCGAATCTCATAGCGAGCGTCATTGGTGCGTTTATGTATTTTGCCACATTAACCGAGGTGCCTATTTTGCAAGGACTGATGGGCAGCGGAATGGGCAAAGGTCCCGCGCTCGCACTTTTACTGTCAGGACCTGCGCTTTCACTCCCGAGTATGCTTGTCATACGCTCCGTTCTCGGAACGAAAAAGACCATTGTATTCGTCGGACTTGTTGTTATTCTTTCAACAGTTGTGGGCTGGTTGTATGGAACTCTGTTTTGATGTTTTGGAGGGGTATGGATGAGAATTGAGGTATTAGGTGTGGGATGTGCCAAATGTGAGAAGTTAGAGGAGAATGCAAAACAAGCGGTGAAGGAGGCGGGTGTAGATGCAGAAGTAGTCCATATCAGAGATTTGAATGAAATAATGAAACGCGGGGTTTTGATGACTCCTGCGCTTATTATTGATGGGAAAGTTGTGGCTGCCGGCAAAGTGCCGACAGTTGAAAAAATCAAAGAAATCCTACTAAAAAGGTAGGATTTTTCGGCTGTAGGATAGAAGTGAGAATCGGGTTAAAGTTTTTGGATATGAAGGCATGAAGATAGTTTTTGTTTGTGTAGAAAATTCTTGTCGTAGTCAAATGGCGGAGGGTTTCCTACGCCATCTGGCAGGTAGGGAAGTGGAAGTTTTTAGCGGAGGAACAGAGCCTGCGCCGAAAGTGAACCCGCTTGCGGTTAAAGTGATGAAAGAAATAGGAATAGACATCTCGGGGCAACATCCGAAAAGGATTTCGGAAACGGGTGTTGATGTATTTGATGTTGCAGTAACGATGGGCTGTATGAGTGCAGGGCAGGCGTGTCCGCTTGTTAGGGCGAAAAAAGTTATTGAGTGGAACATTCCTGACCCCAAAGGGAAGCCGATAGACTTCTTCCGCGAAGTGAGAGATATGATTCGCGCAGAAGTAGGCGCTCTTATTGAAGAATTGAAAAAGCGGAAAGGAGCGTAAAAAATGGTAGAAGGAGTATGTCCGTGTATGAACCCGAATGCGTTACCGAGAAGGATTAAGGTGGGGGACAGTGAGGTAGGAATTGCAGGGCTCGATGAGATAATTGCGGCGGTGCGAAAACTTGGGGTCTCGGATGAACAAGAAATCAAGAGGGAATTGATTGAGCGAGTAAAGAGGCGGAACTGGGTGCCGAAGGAAGTGGAGAGGGAATATGCCGAGGCATTGTTTAAGGAGTATAAGGAGGCGCTAACGAGAAAGAAGGGATGATGGAATGGCAGAAGAGCGAAAACTGAACATATTTGAGAAGTATTTGACGGTTTGGGTAGGTGGCTGCATTATTGCGGGGATTCTGCTTGGGAGGGTCGCACCATCGGTAGCAAGGTTTCTTGATAAACTTTCGATATATGTGAAAGGAGCGCCTGTTGTTTCGGTGCCCATCGCTATATGTCTGTTTTTTATGATGTATCCCATAATGGTGAAGATAGATTTTGGGCAAGTTCTCAAGGCTGGAAGGAATATCAAGCCTGTCGGACTTACATTATTCGTGAACTGGGCGGTCAAGCCGTTCACGATGTATGCTATATCTCTATTTTTTCTCGGCGTTCTTTTCCGCTCATTGATTTGGGAAGACGCTATTGACCTTGTAAAGATGCCGTTTGGGCTTGATTTGCCTGAGGGGGCGACTTACGGAGCGGGAACTGTCGTCGTCAAAGACGGGGTTAAGATGTTGGCGGTTCCGTTGTGGCGTTCTTATCTTGGAGGATGCATTCTTTTAGGGATTGCGCCTTGCACTGCGATGGTTCTTGTATGGGGATATCTTGCAAAGGGCGACGATGGGCATACGCTCGTGATGGTGGCAATCAACTCGTTGACAATGTTGCTTCTTTATGGTCCGTTAGGAGGATTTTTACTCGGTGTTGGGAGGATTCCGGTTCCCTGGCAGGCGCTTCTTCTTTCCATAGGAATTTATGTTGCTCTTCCTCTGGTCGCAGGTTACTTCTCGCGTAAGTTCATAATAAAGGTGAAAGGGGAGGACTGGTTCAAGGCGAAGTTTTTACATATTCTTACTCCAATCACTATAATTGCGCTTCTTGTAACTCTTGTCCTTCTGTTCTCTTTCAAAGGGGAGATTATTGTCTCGAGGCCGCTTACGATTCTCTGGATAGCGACGCCTTTGTTCATCCAAACAAATATGATTTTCTGGCTAACTTACGGGTTGGCGAAGTTGTGGCGTTTCAGATACGAGGATGCTGCTCCGTCAGCGATGATAGGTGCAAGTAATCATTTTGAGGTGGCGATTGCGACAGCGACGATGCTGTTCGGACTTTCTTCTGGTGCAGCGCTCGCAACCGTAGTTGGTGTCTTGATTGAAGTACCTGTGATGCTCGGATTGGTCGCTATATGTAAGAGGACTGCTCATCTTTTCAAGGGGAGGAATCCTAATCTGTCGTGATGTGAAGGGAAGGTTAGCCTTGTTGGGGTAAGGAGGGAGATAAGTGAGAGGAAAGAGAATCTACAAGTTAAGTATGCTTTCGGTGGTTGTTGTTATTGTGGTCATCGGGCTGTTTGTGAAATGTCGGAGCGTGGAGGAGAAAGGGCTTGCCGAGTTAAAGGAGGGTATTCTTGCGACTGTGAATGGGGAGAACATAACAGAGGAGGAGTTTGAGAAATCTTTTTCGGGGCTTACAGGCGACGAAAAGCGGGTGTTTGAGAACGACAGGGAGGGTTTTCTGAATGAGATGATAAGAAGGAGGTGTCTTGCGCAAGAGGCTGTTCGTAGGGGGCTTGACAAGAGAGCAGGAGTGGCGGAGGAGGTGAAAGGGGAAGATATATCGAAGAAAGAGGCGCTTCTGATTGAAGCGTTGATGAAAGATGTTACGAGTGATATTGTTGTGGACGAAGGAGAAATCAAGAAGTTTTATGAAGAGCATAGGGC
>JAOAAR010000143.1 GCA_026418755.1 Planctomycetota bacterium | reverse complement strand
CTCATCGGTTTCGTCGGCTTTCTCGTTCCTCATCTTGTCCGATTGATATTCGGTAGTGACCACCGCTTACTCCTTGTTTTAAGCGCTATCGTAGGCGGAACTTTTCTTGTCGTTTGTGATTCTCTTGCCCGTTCTGTTTCATCGCTTGCGATACCTGTGGGCGTTTTGACCGCTTTGTGCGGCTCGCCGATACTCGTTGTTCTTTTGTGGCGTCAGGCAAAGAGGAGAATCTGATGATAGGGGTAAAAAACATAAGATTTTCGTACGGCGAGAAAAATCTCCTTGACGGTGTGAGTTTTGATGTTTGTGATGGAGAAGTTGTTGCCCTTGCAGGTCCGAACTCTGTGGGGAAAACTACGCTTTTACGCATAATAATCGGGCTTATCAAACCGCAGGATGGAAGCGTATTGATTGATGGCAAAGACATCAAGAGTTTGAAAGACTGGCAGAAGATGAAGTCTCTTGCAGTTGTTCCACAGTCACCGTTGAAACCCGAACGGATGAGCGTTCTTGAAACGGTGCTCCTCGGACGGGCTTCTTCCGGTTTCTCTTTCGATTCTGAAGAGGATGTGAAGGTGGCGACTGACGCTTTAAGGCATACAAACGCTTTACATCTCGCACACCGCGATTTGGCAACTCTTTCAGGTGGCGAGTGGCAGCGTGTCTTGCTCGCTAGGGCGCTTGCCCAGGGTGCTAAAAATCTCCTTCTTGATGAGCCAACTACCCATCTTGACATTGCTCATCAGATTGAAGTGATGGAAATACTTCGCTCGTTAAAGAACGACAGGAAGGCGGTACTCTGGGTCGCACACGAGATAAATCTTGCCGCGCTGTATGCCGACAGAATCCTACTTTTAAGTAAAGGCAGAATCATTGCGGACGGACGGCCAAAAGATGTTCTCACGGCGGAGAATCTTAAAGTAGTGTATGGGGTAGAGGTTTGTTTGGTGGAGCATAATGGAGGGTTCCTCGTGGTGCCAAAGAAAAATTAAGCGGAGGCTTCGATGAACAGGACTGATGTGTTATCGCAGGCGTTTGTTTATCAGTTTGTTCATCCTCTGCCTCCGCATCTTATAGATTAACCGAAACTGGTCTGATTGTCCAACTGTTTTGGAGGAGTCCAAAATGAAATGGGGTTCGTTCACAACGGTTTTGCTCTTCTTCTCTTTTCTGTTTGCACAAGAAGGGCAGAAAAACGCAAAAGATGAGAGAGAAGAAGAGTTGCTTATTCCACCTGTTACCGTCACGAAGACAGTAGAGAGCGCAGACGAATCCACTTCTTTCGTCACAACCGTAAAGCCTGATAGCGTCCGTATGTGGCAACCTTATCGCTTAAGTGAGATTCTTTCTGGCGTTCCAGGTGTCTGGCTCTCCGATTGTGGTAGTTTCGGTTATCAAACTTTCGTGTCCATCAGAGGTACAAAACCGTACCACACGGTTCTCCTCGTCGATGGAGTGAAAGTTAACGACATAACGCTTGGCAGTCAATTCGACCTCGCCGATATTGACCCGTATGTCATCGGTAAGGTAGAGGTTTTGCGCGGGGCGGGGAGTGCGCTTTTTGGTTCTGATTCAATCGGCGGTGTTCTCCTCATTGAGACACTTACGGATGTCCGCAAGCCGACAGCCTTCTTCGTTGTTGATAGTGGAAGATACGATACTTATGGGATTCGCGCAGGAGTCTCCGGAGCAGAAGGAATCGCAACCTTCTCTGCATCTGCAGGAACACTCCATTCTACTAATGCTTTCAAGAGGTATTCTTTCAATCGGAACTCTCTCGCTTCTGCACTAAGACTCTCTCTTCCCGAGGCTTCTTCTCTTAAATTTGTATTACGCTTTTCGGAGCGCAAAAACGAGTTTCCTTTCGATTATGATTATTTCACATACAGACTCCTAAACGATGAGAATATTCTGCAGAGACACACGACCGTCCTCGGGAGTTTGCAATACGAACGCTCTTTCACAAAGAAGTTTTCTCCTCAGTTCTCGTTAAGAAGTTCGTTCTGTTTGAATTCTTCAACATTCATAAACGGCGGTGACACAGACCCGACGAAACCTGAACTTGAAGCGTTGAACGATGCTCTCTCTTTGACGCTTGAACCGCGTCTGTCACTTGGTTTTGGCGAAACAGACAGATACAAAGGTTTCTCGTTGAAGACGATTCTCGGTGCAGAGTGGCAGAAGATTTCAGCACGGAACTTTTCCCGTTACTGGAACGACTGGACATCCTCGCTCGATTCAAGTTATGCTGACCGGTCAGTCTCTTTCTACGCTACTTATCTTCAGACAATTCTTGGTTATAAAAACTTCCGCTTGAGTGCAGGTGGCCGCTACGATGACTATTCGAATTACGGTTCTGAGACATCGCCGCGGATTGGGGTTGTTTTTGATGTCCTCAAAGAACGGCTTGTACTCCGCACAAGTTGCGGAACAGGCTTCCGTGCGCCAACCCCTGCCGAAATGTATGACCCTTGGGTTGGCAATCCCTCTCTTGGAGCGGAGCATTCACGCTCCTTCGACTTCGGGTTCGTTACTTATCCGCTACAGAAGAGAATCCGCTTTGAAGTCGCTTATTTCAATAACCACTTAACCGATATGATTGCTTATAACCCAGCGACTTGGAAAATGGAAAACTACAAAGAGACGCTCATCGAAGGGTTTGAATTTGGCTTACTCTACGCCATTCGTAAAGACTTAAACCTTGAACTCGCATTTACGACGCAGAAACCGCGCGATGTCGAGACGAAAGAAAGACTGCCTGCGGTCTCGCCGAATTTCGGAAGTTTTGCTCTCGCTTACAAATTTTCCGATACGCTCGAATTCGGAATGACCGCGAATATCAGCGAATCTGCCCCGGAGGAGAACTGGCGTAATACAAGAGGCGCAGAGAGAGACGACCCCGGCAAAAAACAGGTGGTTGACCTGTTTGCAAAATGGGAGGTTCAAAAATTCTCATTCGTTATGGTTAAACTGGAAAACCTGCTCGACGACAGATACATAATCAGGGAGACTCTTCCGCGCTCAAACGGTCGCTCGCTCAATATCCAACTTTCTGTGAGATTTTGAATTCTGATGAAGATGCCTTTACGCGTTGTTTCTGTCTTCATCAAATATTTGACGAAGTCGAGAATTCCCCATAGTCCGTAGGGAATGCGTGGCAGAGAAATTTGAAATTTTTGAACCACGAGTCCGATATAGGGTTACGATGTCGGAGGTGAAAAGTTTCAAATAGTGCGGCTGGCAGGATTCGAACCTGCGACCTTCTGCTCCGGAGGCAGACGCTCTATCCGGACTGAGCTACAACCGCTTCTCCCTAATCGTATCACAAGAAGACAAGATTCTCAAGATGTTTTCTTAAACTTCATTATGACTTTAAAGGGGGTTTTGGCTTGACAAACTTCTATTTTCTTTATAGACTGTCTCTCTTATACTCTTGTTGGTTTCTCTTAGTGGAGGGAAGTTTTGATGAGAAAGTGGCATCTGTGGGTGTGTTTTCTGGTGATTCTGACGGTGCTTCCACTCGTTGGCTGTGAGCAGCGGAAACTTGTAGTCGAGGACAAGGAGGTGCCTTCTGTCCTTATCAGTACGCCTGCGAACGGCGCGCGGGTGAGCGGCACGGTCACTATCGCAGGTTTATCGTCAGACCTAAGAAGCGGCGTTGCACAAGTCGAAGTAAAGATTGACACTGGCAACTGGCAACTTGCTTCAGGAACAACATCTTGGTTGTTTACTTGGAATACGGCTTCTGTCAGCGATGGCGCACACACAATTCAAGCACGTGCGACCGACTTATCAGGTAACACCGGCACATCAACGACCATTACTGTTACAGTTGACAACACTGCGCCGATTCTTACGGTCACTTCACACGAGAATGTAGACTATGTTAAAGGCGGCACGATTGTCACGATTTCCGGAACAGCAACAGACCCCAACGGCGGCATAGTCTCATCTGTTGAAGTCCGTATTGACAACGGCAGTTGGGAGTTAGCAAGTGGAACCACTAACTGGTCGTTCAATTGGAGCACAGATTACGACGACGACAATTATTATGACGCTCACACCGTTGCAATCCGCGCAAGCGACAGTTTAGGCTTGACCACTACGACGATTATTACACTTTATGTTGACAACAACCATCCTTGGATAGATAAATGCTGGCCAAGTCAAGGATATAATGTTCCAACGGGGGCAAACATCCTCATAGTTTTCCGCGGCGGACCCATGGACAGAGCATCTGTTGAGAACAACTTCAGACTCATAAGAATGGGGACAACGACACCTGTAAGCGGGAAGTTCTATTGGAGAACAGGTTTCTGGCAAGAAGAAGAGTTATGTATTTTCGCCCCAGACGGTTATCTGGTAGATAATCAGACTTATAAAGTCTTTTTAAATAATGTGAATGTGACTGACCGAGCAGGCAATTTATTTAGTGGTTCTCTCAACTATACCTTCCAGACGAGGGATTGCACACCGCCGACAATCGTCTCCCGCGACCCCGATAAAAATGCAGTCCTTGACGCATTCAACCCGGGACTCGCTACCATTAAGTTCAGTGAGCATATGGGGTGTGGGGCAGGTGTAAATATAACAGATAATACAACAGGAAATTCGTGGGGACTTCCGGCTGTCTGGCTTGACCCAAACACCAGAAGAACACTTGTAGCAGGACTTATTTATTACAATGGTGGTTGGAGTGAAGCGAACGATGATAAAAACCAGTTTAGCAACTGGGGGTTCAACAATGTGATTAAAGGTTACAACACCGACCCTGATGGCAAACTTTATGTTACTTACTATGCGTCGTCGTGGCCAAGATATTTATACTTGTATAAGGACTCTGCAAGGACCCAACTTGTCGCATATGGCGGATATTGGGGCGACAGTGGATGGTATTCCTTTTGGGAACAAAACAACTCAGGGCTCAGCGGTGCGTGTTATGTGAATCGTGTAGCAGATGACAATGACATCGAACTGACATTAAACTTTTCCTCTTATTTACAGGAAGGCAGGAATTATACGATTAGGGTGTTTGGAAATGACAGTGGGGGATTGCCGATAGAAGAAGACAAGGAATGGATTATTTATACGAAGCAGAATCCTGCGAATGATACGAATCCGCCTGCCGTAGTTGACATTCTACCTGCAAACAGTGCAACCGGGATTATGCCACGCAGGTTGATTCATCTTGTGTTTTCTGAAGTGATAAATCCCGAAAGTTTCTCGACAAGCGACCTGACAATTACAGATGGTTCGGGCGGTGTTTCATATCAATGGGAGATGTATCCTGATGAAGGATTTACAAGACTTGCCTTGTATCCGAATAGGAACTTGAGCGGGACGGTAACTGTGAATCTTAAGAAAGATTCTATTGAAGACCTTGCAGGTAATAAAGGACCAACCTCTGCATTCACCTCAACATTTACGGTGAGTGCAGACACTACAGCGCCTTCCGTTGTATGGGTCTTGCCTGCTGATGGCTCAAAAGACATTGATATGCGGTGGAATGTTAATTGGCCATTTTCGGGAGGAGTTGGGTTCAGTGAGCGGATGAGTGATTCCCTACCGTCTGATGCTTTAACGGTTGTAGAGGCGGTATCGGGTGCACCTGTGAAAGGATTAAGACTCCGTCCGATGAAAGTTAAGGAAGAGGGGATGCTTGGCGGCAGTTCAGTTATGACGATAGAGC
>JAOAAR010000013.1:9530-14447 GCA_026418755.1 Planctomycetota bacterium | reverse complement strand
ATAGTGAGGACGAGTCCTGCGAGACCTGGCAGTGTGAAAGTGGCGCCTGAGGCGGCAAGCGAACCTGCGATGAGAATCAAATTGACCACCATAGAGATGTCAGCGATGATTCCAGCAGCCAGATAGTAGGCGCCCATAAAAGCGAGAACAGCCACCATTGAGAAGATGATTGCCAACATACCTAACTTTATGGAGCGTTCGCCGAGGGCAGGTCCCATCTGGTATTCGCCGACGAGTTCAGGTTTTCCTGCAAGGGCGCCTGAGCGGAGTGTTGAGACAAGGTTGTCTACTTCTTCCCTTGAAAAGTCGCCTTCGATGATTCCGTGTTTGCTTATGGCGGCTCTTATAACGGGGGCGGAATAGACGACCCCGTCAAGGACGACAGCGAGGTGCCGCCCCTGATTTTTACTTGTCAGTTCGTAGAACTGTCTTGCACCAACGGCGTTGAAGGAGAAGCCCACAGCAGGTCTTCCATACTGGTCGGTGGTAGGATATGCGGAGGAGAGTTCAGAGCCGCTTACGACGCTCTCTTCCTTGTTTTCGCAGACCACCTCCCGTTCGCCAGTCTTTTTACCTTTGTCGTCGTAGATGAACATCTTATGGACTTGATAGTCGTATCTTAACGGGGGTTTACCTTCCTGTATCCGTTTTGCGTTTTCTGTGTCAATCGCCAACATATGGGCTTTTGCTTTTTTGATCTCTTCCTCAGTCTGCCGTTCGTAATCCGATGCGGCGATTCCTGTTGCCGCTGCTTCAGGTTTCTTAACCAGTTTGAACTCGAGGACGCCCATCCGTTCGATGATTCTGCGAACCGAATCCTTTTCTGCTACGGTTCCGCCTGCAAGGTCAACGAGCATAGTCGTGCGTCCGGCACGCGTGACAGCAATCTCCCGCACGCCAAGAGCATCTATTCTCCGTGCAAGAACCTCCATTGTGGTGTTCATCATCTCTGTGATGTCAACGGTGCGATTTGGAGGAGGCTTCACCTCATAGATGAGTTCGAACCCGCCCTTCAAGTCGAGACCGAACTTGATTCCTGCTAACTGCAGGAAAAGAAGCCACAAGCCGATGATGATTACGATGAAAACAATTTTACCTGTCTGTTTCTGCATCGTAAACTCCTCTAATTAGAGCCTCCTTCTTTATTCTTCTCTTCTTTATCTTTTCCTTCTTCTTTCTCCTCTTTTTCTTCTTCCTTTCGCTCCACGGAAGCGATAGCGGAGAGGGAAAATGTGAGTTTTACATCCTCATCAACTTTCAAGATGATTTTGTCCTCTTTTACAGCGTGAACGACACCGTGAATCCCCCCGATAGTGATTACCTTATCATTCTTTTTCAGAGAGGAAAGCATCTGTTGATGTTGTTTCTGTTTTCTGCGCTGCGGGAGAATCAAGAAGATATACATTATGGCAAATATCATAGCGAAGAAGATGAGCATATTGAGCATGCCTCCGGCAGGCTGCCCTTGTGGAGGGGTGCTACTGCCAGACGGCTGCGCTCCTCCTGTCTCTTGCATAATCAGCAATATCGTCAGCAACATATCAAGTTTCCTCCAAATTTTGACCGCTTATTTTAACATCTTTCTTCAGATTAGCAACCATTTTCTACGATGTAAAGACTCAGAGTGCAAGATTCTGAGCAGAAAAAAAATTAGTGTGTTTTCCGCAGACAAGAGTCGCTATCTCTAAAAATCGGTCAGGTTACAGGCAGATTCTGGTCGGGTTGAACGATAAATGCTGATAGTTTGATTTTTTTCTTAAGCGTACCGCCCTGTGAGCCATCCGCTTGATGGGGTTGAAAAATAAGGGCTGGTCGGGGAATTAAAACATGCCGACTCTTCAAGCAGAGTGTTCCTGCCTCATTTACGCCTTTTGCTTCCCGGTCGGCGGGTTATTCGATGTCTTTGTAGGTGCCGTTGTTCTCGGATGCAAGCTTGCGTAAAAATGAACGATGCGACCCCTTAAACCCAAGAGTGTGAACAACCACCTTCTTCATAAAATTATGCTTGCGGAAAAATTTCAAAATCTTCTCCTCAATTATGTCTCCGTCACGCCTCGGGTCGCCTGTATGCGTAGGCCATCCATCAGCGAGGACATAAATCGCATCGCAGCCTTCGGGAACAAATTTCCACGCCGCTTCAAGCCCCTCGTCCATGTGAGTCGTCCCCTGCGCCGTGAGCGATTTGACCCATTTCACCGCATTCGCCTTGTTCACATCGTTGGCGAAAAGCATCCCTTGCGGGTTGAATATGTGAACCTCGATATCATATGCGACAATGTTGAACTTGACAGCAGGGTCCATAAGTGCAATAAGTTTCAGCAACTGAAGTTTCGCCCGTTCAATCCGAGCCATCTTGATAGTCTTCCCGCTCGGCGCCTTCGGAGGTTCTTTCTTCTCTTCCCCTTTCTGAACAGGGTCGGTTCTCCAGCCCTTCTCAATTGCGCGTTTTGCTTCCTCCACCTCCTCAGCGGGAACCTCTTGTAGTTCGTTCATTGAGCCTGATGTGTCAATCACGAAAACAGGTGTACGCGATACAACCTCCTTCCCGAAAAACCGCGGCACAGAAGGTGGAACCGCCAGTTCAGTCCGCGGACTCTTCGAGTCACCTTTCGGAGGCTCTACATCTCCTCCTGTCGCTTCTAACCATTTGCGCCAGTCCGATGCGCTGTGGTATTCCACACCTGTCAGTTTCTTGAGCGACTTCACCGCTTCATACCAGTCCGTCCCTCTTAAAGGAACATCCCCTCTCTCCTTCTCTATAATCTCCAGAAACTCAATGAGCGGCATTATGGCGCTTTTGTCCCCTATGTCCCCAAGCGCCTCCGCAGCAGATTTCACAACCATCAGGTTCTCTTTCCTGTTCTTGAGAATCTGCACAATCAGAGGAATCTTCTTCGCATCTTTTAAGTAAGCGTAAACCTGCAGGATAAGAGAGCGCGCTTCGGGTTGTGCCCCTTTCTGAAGCAGACGGTCGAGGCAGTTCTGTGCGTTGGTACTTTTCAGAGAGGCAAGCGCACCTTTGAGAGCCTCGTAATATTCTGCGCCTGAGATTCGCGCAACAGCAGAGACGAGAACCTCCGCCGCACGAGCAGAATCATCCTCCGCTATCTGCGCCGCCAAATCCCTAAACGCCGCCGAATCGCCCTCGGAAATGGCGTTCTGAAACTTCGTTGTCAGTCTCTTCCACTCAGTAGAATCGTATTTGTCGCCGAGTAAAGGGGCGAGTAACAGAAGTCCTGTTAGCAGAATGAGAGGTTTACGCATCTTTCTATCTCCAACTCAGGCGTCTGTTTTATTATACAACTGAAACCTGTCTTTTGATGCAAATTTCTTTCCTGTCCTGATACGATTCTTGCGGAGACTTGAAAGGTTTGATGGTAATTTCCGTAGGCTTAAGTTTTCACTTGACAGGAGAACGGTACAAAGGTATCCTTCCTTTTTAGGAAAGGGGGGTTAGCTCAACTGGGAGAGCGTTTGGCTGGCAGCCAAAAGGTCACGGGTTCGAATCCCGTACCCTCCACCAAATCTGGAAGATACGAGTTTTACATTGTGTGTTGAGACGGTTTGTTAAGGGAGAAGCCGAAAATGTCAGTAAGAGTGGTCTCTTCCGCAGTCAGTAATGAAATTGGGGTGAGGTACTCACTCACCTCTTTTTTTCTTGCCTGATAGCCATCATTTTCTTATGGATGTGTTTTGTTCGACAAGATATTATTGGAGGGATGTTAAAATTTTTCTTGAATGGGCTTGAAAAACTGGCACAATGCGTTATGGATGGCAAGGAGTTAGATGAAGTGAGAGGTTATACGGGTTTCAAGAAAGCGATAGAGTCTCATAAGGTTAAGGCTGCCGTAGTTGGTTGTGGTTATGTTGGGCTGCCTCTTGCGCTGACGGTAGCAGAGTCGGGCTTTTACACTTTAGCGGTCGACATAGACGAAGAAAAACTCCGCACATTACGCAGCGGCCGTTCTTATTTGAAAGAGGTGGCGGATGAAGAAGTCAAAAAGGCTCTATCCACGAAACGGTTTATTCCGTCATCCCTTGAAGGTTTAAAGGAGGCGGATATTATTCTCATCTGCGTGCCGACTCCTTTAGACAAGCATAAGAATCCCGATTTGAGCGCGGTTGTCAGAACATCTGAGGAGATTGCGGCGAGGATGCATTTGCCCTGCCTTGTCATCCTCGAAAGCACCACATATCCTTGTACCACAGAAGAGGTAGTAAGACCCATTCTGGATGCAACAGGAGCAAAGTTGGGGAGAGACTACTTTCTGGCGTTTTCTCCTCACCGTTACGACCCAGGGAACAAAAAGTGGACGGTAAGAAACATACCGAAAGTTGTTGGTGGAGTTGACGATTTGAGTGGGGAGTTGGCGGAACTGTTTTACAGTTATGTGGTGGACAGAGTAGTGAGAGTCTCGTCAGCGAGATGTGCAGAAGCGGTGAAGATGCTCGAAAACATATTCCGTGCTGTGAATATCGCTTTGGTAAATGAGGTGAAGGTTGTCCTTGAGAGGCTGAACATAGACCCATTTGAGGTAGTCGAGGCTGCGGCGACAAAGCCTTTCGGATTTATGCCCTTCTATCCGGGTCCTGGTTTTGGTGGACATTGCATCCCATTGGACCCCTATTATTTCGTTTGGAAAGCGAAGGAGGTAGGCTATCCTGCGCGGTTCATCGAACTTGCCGGCGAAGTGAACCGTGAAACCATCCTGCGGGTATTTGAAAAACTTCTCGAATCAGCACACCACCAAGGAATTGCTTTACAAGGGAAAAAACTGCTCATAATGGGGGTTTCATACAAGAAGGATATCGGCGATACAAGAGAATCGCCTGCATTTGCGCTGATGAGGTTGTTAAAGAGGACCGGCGCGGATTTGCTTTATCATGACCCGTTGGTGCCGAAAATAGGGCATCTGC
>JAOAAR010000013.1:0-9520 GCA_026418755.1 Planctomycetota bacterium | reverse complement strand
CTGCGTGACTATCCTGAGTTTGAAGGCAAGCGCTCGATTTCTCTGAGCAGAAAGACATTGAAAGAGATAGCCGCGGCTGTCATCATAACTGACCACAGTGGGATAGACTATGCTCTTGTTGCGGAGACTGTTCCTCTTATCGTTGACACCCGCGGCGTATTTCGGAGGTTAGGAATCTCAAGCCAAAACATCATCACTGCATAGGACTTCACAGATAATGTTTGAGTTTTCCTTTTTTAATGGATATATTTTTCTCTTGGATATATTTTTCTCTGGTTGAGAAGGAGAGGCAGATGGCAACGCTGAAGGAGATTTTGAAGAGAGAAAGTTTACTTGCACCTGGTCACAGGGCTTGTGCGGGGTGTGCGGCACCCACGGCACTTAAACTGGCACTTATGGCTTCTGAAGACCCCATTGTATTAACTTGTGCGACAGGCTGTATGGAAGTTGTGACGGCGATATATCCTTATACCGCCTGGCGCTGTATGTTCATCCATTCAGCGTTTGAGAACTCGGCAGCAACAATTTCGGGAGTTGAGACCGCATATCGTGCCCTCAAAAAGCAAGGGAAGATAGAGAAGAAGATAAATTTTGTGGCTGTGGGGGGTGACGGCGGCACATACGACATTGGACTTCAGGCTCTTTCTGGGGCGTTAGAAAGAGGGCATCGTTTCGTCTACATCTGTTATAACAACGAAGCCTATATGAACACGGGAATCCAGCGTTCTGGGGCGACTCCTATGTATGCACATACAACAACCGCTCCTGCTGGCAAGGTTATACTGGGCAAGAAGCAGTGGCGCAAAGACCTCACCGAGATTGCCGTTGCTCACAATATCCCCTATGTAGCCCAGGCATCACCGTCCCATTACATGGACCTTTTCAGAAAAATGGAGAAAGCATTCTCAGTCGAGGGGTCTGCTTTTATCAACATTCTTGCCCCCTGTCCACGCGGCTGGCGTCATGATTCCTCAAAGTCTATCGAGATAGCACGCCTTGCGGTGGAGTGCTGTTATTGGCCTCTTTATGAAGTGGAAAACGGTTCTTACAAAATCACATACAAGCCGAAGGAGCGAATTTCCGTTTCAGACTGGCTTTTTGCTCAAGAGAGATTTGAACATCTTAAGAAACCTGAAAACGCCCATCTCGTCCAAGAGATTGAAAAGTTTGTCGAAAAAAAGTGGAATTTACTATTAAACAGGGAAAAAACAGAGGAGTAGTTTGTCCATAGAGCCGCTTTTGCGATGAAGAAAAAGGGTAGTCTACACGCAGCAGGATTTCTGATTCTTGTGGTTCTGGGGGGCTGCGGTTCGCCTTCCCCTCTTGAGGGCGAAAAAAGCAAACCTGAACTGAGAGAGGAAGATGACGAGTGGCTTCTCATAAAGTACGAGTTGAAAGCGAAAAAAGAACTGATAGAAAAGGCTCTTCTTCTCCTTAAGAGTTACGACGAAAAGAGACAAGCGGAAGGGGAGAAACTTTTGTTTGAACTCGGACCGCTTGCACTTCCCGCTGTTGAAGAGGCAGCAAAAGGAGGGGATGCTTTCGCCCGCCGCTCTGAAGCGGTTGCTTTCAGAATAAGGCTCTTTTACATAGGGGAAGAACCGACCACAGAAGAGTTTTTTCATTCTGCCAGAAGAACCATCGTTGGGATGAGGGCTTCAACTGACTTTGCAGAAGCATTTCTTTCATTCGGCGAACTTCAAGCGGTGGGTGCTGCTATTTCCGACAAGTTCCGCAAGAAATGCGCTTCGAGGGTAGTCTCTCTCGATGTCGAACGCGGTGTTGCGCTGATGGATTCTCTTAAGAACTTCTTTGGTTCCGCCGATTGCGTTTTTGTTGAACGCTTCAACTCTTTCATTGCAGCCGAGGCTGAGACTGCCGATGTTTATCGCTTCGGGCTCTTTGTTGACCTGACGGAGATTCCTACCTGGCAGCGCAAAATCCTCAATAAAAGCGGACTGAAGTTCGCCCGCTACAACGAACCTCTCTCCTCCCTTATAGATAAACTGAACACCCTAACCGAAGGACATTTAAACATTACCGTAGAGCCCCGCCATGCTAAAATCATCCTCGACCTTGTTCTTCCTACTGCCAATATTTACGAACAGTTGTCGCTCATTGCTATCACGGCAGGTCTTTTCATCCGTTACCGTCAGGCATCTCTTGTTTTCTGCGAGCAGGATTCTAACTTTTTGGCAACAGCAGCCCTTCGCAAAGGAACTATTGAAAGGCGGCACATCTGGCGCAGCCATCTCCTGAAAATTTACGAACTGTGGAAGCAATTGTAATTGAGAGGAAGAGACTGGCGGAAAGCGTTAATTTTTTCACAAAAATTTATATATTATGCAAAAATAATGAATATTTTTAATGATTAATTCATATTTTCATGGTTTGTTAAAAGAAGATTTGACTTTTTTCCATTTATGGTGTAAATTTTAGAGTGGAATTGCATCTATTAGAGTTAGAGGGTGTATTAGGAGGCGTAGATATGAAGTGGGTTGCATTGATCTGCGGAGTATTTGTTTTGGCGGCGATACTTTTCTTGGTCGCCGATGTTCTATATGCGAGCGGTGACAAGGATAAGCCGTCTGCTCCGACTGAGAGGGTGGACTTACCTGTTGAGAAGCCGACGAAACCTGCTGGTGACAGGGGTGGTGGTGATAATGAAGGTGGTGGTGGGGATGATGACGAGGGGGATGATGACGAGGAGCCGCCGGTTGAGTTTTTTGACAAGGAGATTAAGGCAAACAAAGTGTTTTATGTGATGGATAAGACAGGAAGTATGAACGGTCCGGTGGGGCATCCTATTACTGACGAAAAAGGAAATGTTATTAATAATCCTACGAAGATGCAGCACATTAAAGCGGAGTTTTGCAAGTCGGTGATGGCGCTTGGAGAGAACGCCAAGTTTTCGGGACTATTTTATTCAGCGTATCCGAACTGGGCGCACAGTTCCACCTATGTGGCGGACGACATCACTGTTTTCAGAATGACTCTCGTGAAGGCGACACCTGAGAACAAGGCTGCTGCGATTGCGTGGGCAAACGGTGTAAGCGCTATGGGTGCGACCCCTATCTTGCAGGCGCTTATGAAAGCGTTCGAAGTTCCCGAGGTTGAAGTGATTTTGCTTCATACCGATGGTGTTGCCAATGTGGTTGACGATTACTGCTACTGTGATAATGGTTGGTGCGGCAGAAATCCAACTTGCAACAAGTATTGCTGCGATGTTACGGTACAGAGAGCAGTACCGATTGCAAAGCAAAAGAAGATAAAGATTCACTCGTTTGCTCATGCTATTTCCTCGTTTTATCCGCCGGCGACAGCAGCGATCGGTGAAGCATTCCTGAAGGAGATAGCGGCGCAGACAGGTGGTGAGTTCACCAAAGTGAACTAAGTGCTATTGGTAAAGGAAGCGCCCGCCCTTCTTAAAGGGCGGGCGTAGTTTTTTATAGGAACTCACCATTAAAATTTTACACTTCTAATTACAGGAGTACGCAGAGCATCTTTATTCTCTGGTCCCAAAGGGAGAAGTCAAAAGGAAAAAAACTGGAATAATACATCTCTGTTGGGTCTATTATCCTTTAACGGACAGGAGGAATCCTTTTTGCTTCTTCTGGCTTGGGCAGTTTAACTGCGAATACGAGGAATGCGGTGCCGATTCCTCCTACAACGAGTACCGCTGCTGACAGAACCTCGAACCCCAGTGCATCCATTACCCATCCAGCAGCGATGGAGCCGATGCCTGTCGGAATTGCGCTCAACACTGCGCTTAGCCCGATATAATGGGCTCTCTCATTGGTAGGGGCGTATGCTATTGTTATGTTCATATGGGTTACCCACATTGAAGCGACTGACATACCAGCGAGTATTTGAGACAACATAAAGGTTTGTGGCGTTGGCGAATAAAGTGCGACTATTAGAGTAGGTGCGACAAGAAAACTCCCAACGACGGCTGCCGATTTGTACCCCAGTTTATCTGCTATTTTACCGAAGAGTAGATTGCCTGCTGCCTGTCCAAGTAGAAAATAGAATGCAAAGAGTCTTGCCCATTCAGTTCCTCCTATTTCGAACTTCTCTTTGGCGAACTTAACCAGGAAAGAGAGGATTACTTGATTTACGCAAAGGAAGAGGCGCGCATATATGTATTTTTGGAATGGTTTATTTACGAACAGAAGTCTGATTTGTGACTTCAGATATTGTTTCAAGTTACGCTTCAAGGAAATCTCTTTAATTTGGATTTTTTCCCGCGTTCCGAGGAGAAACAGATTGCCCCCTATTATCACAAGAGAAGCAAAAAGGTAGAGCATGGCGTAGTTTTGAGGGAACTGCCACTGTTTTGTTATTCCGCCGACGAAGTAGATGGTGAGGGCGCCTGCAATGCATTGGGCAGCGAATATGAGACCGAACGCTTCTGCTCTGTGTTCTTTTTTCACCAGTGCCGAGACGAAAGCAAAGTAAATGGGTAGCAGCGTTCCCAGAAGTAGCGAGTAAATAGTAGCAGAAATCAAGAGGCTGTATCTTCCGATATGATAGTTTGTGTCAAGAGTGACGAAATAATATATGGAGGAGAAGACGAAAAGCCAAGTGAGAGGTAGAAGGAAGTGGAGTAAGAGGACAATGGGTTTGCGTCTTTTTAATCTTTCAGCGATAAAACCGGAGAAGAACTGTGCAGTGAGACTTCCACCGGCGAATACCGCAGCGACGAGCCCGATGAATGCTGCGGTGGCGCCCAAGTCGTCCAGGAAGGCAGGGGCTATTGCTTGCGTATGCACAAACCCTAATCCTATCCCCCAGAACATCTCCACCATAGTGAAGAAAAAAAGATTCCTCTTGTGCTGGGCTGATGTAACCTCTTCTTCCACTTTTTTTCTTCCACCCTTTTGGTATAAGAATATAAGCGGTATTGTGGTAGTTTCCAGAAAAAAGGGGTAAGGTATGGAGTCCTTGCAGATAGAAGGGGGTAAGAGGTTAAGCGGAACTGTTTATGTTTCGGGTTCCAAGAACGCTTCATTGCCAATCCTTGCTGCTACGCTTCTTGTCGGAGAGCCTTGTACTGTTCATTCCGTTCCTGTTTTAAGCGACACTACTCTTATGTGCAATCTTCTATCGCTTCTGGGTTGTTCGGTGGTTCGTGAAGGCGGCAAGGTCACTCTTTCGGTAAAAGACTCAACTCCTTTTGAAGCGCCTTATGAGTTGGTCTCGAGGATGCGGGCGTCAATTTGCGTTCTCGGTCCGCTTCTTGCCGCACGAGGGAGAGCGAAAGTAGCGCTTCCAGGCGGCTGTGCAATTGGAAATCGACCGGTTGACCTTCATCTTAAAGGGCTTGCTGCTTTGGGGGCTGAGATTGAGATTAAGCAAGGCTATATCGAGGCGCGCAGCAAAAGACTTAAGGGAGCAAGGATGGAACTTGAAGGTGCTTTTGGCTCATCTGTTCTTGCCACTGCCAATGTTATGATGGCTGCCACGCTTGCAGAAGGCACCACTGTAATCTGTAGTGCGGCTCGGGAACCGGAAATTCAAGACCTTGCCATTTTTCTCAACTCTTGTGGTGCAAAAATATCAGGTGCTGGCACATCTACCATTGAAATCGAGGGGGTCAGAAGACTTCACTCCTCATCTTACAGAGTCATTCCAGACAGAATTGAAGCAGGTACTTTCCTGTTAGCGGGTGCGCTTACAAACTCGAAAATCACTGTAAAAGGCGCTCTCTTACACCACCTCTCTTCTCTCATAGAGAAGATGGAGATTTCAGGAATCGCATTTGAAAAAGAGCCTGACACTCTAACGGTTCTTCCCCGTTCTGTTCCTATCAAGCCTGTCACAATCACGACCGCCCCTTATCCTGGCTTCCCGACAGATTTACAGGCTCAAATGATGGCATTTCTTTCCCTTGCTGATGGGGTCTCTATCATAACAGAAGGGGGATTTCCGGAGAGGTTTGCCCATATAGCAGAGTTGAACAGGATGGGGGCGAATATTACCAAACAGGGAGCATCTGCGAAAGTTACGGGGGTCAAGAAACTCTGCGGTGCCCCTGTTTCGGCGACCGATTTACGCGCCTCTGCTGCGCTTGTTCTTGCTGCTCTGGCATCCGAAGGAGTCACAACCATCAGCAACATTGAACACATTGACCGTGGCTATGAGAGAATCGAGGAGAAGTTTAACTCGCTGGGTGCATCTATTAAGCGCATCGGTGCCGCAACTTCTTATGAAACCTTGCAGAAAAGACTCACTGATGTTGCATAACTTTCAACCCTGCTGCTCATCGCAATAGTGTGAAAAATATGTTGAAAGAAGTGGTTTTATGGATTAAACTTTTGTATGAGGCGTGGGGAGGTTAAATAATGGCGGTGGTGTTTGCGTTGCTTGGTGTGGTGTTTGCCTTCCTCGCAGGTGCGGAAGGGGGAAAGTTGGGAAGCAACTGGTGGCAGATGCTGGGTCCTGGGGCACTTCCACTCATCAGCCTTGCGTTAGCGTTTTTGTTTTTCTCAATTGCTGCATCAGTTCCCTCGAAACCGTTATCACAACCCTGGCGTTACGAGTTGTTGATGCTTGGATGCGGTCTTGTATTTGTGTTCTCTATTGTTTATGCGGTGACACATCCTGAACGGGTAGATGAGCAAGTGTTCGCATTAGTAGGAGCGGAGGCGGTATCAGCACTGATAGTTGTGATTCTCTTCTTCACAATGAAGTCTGGGAAGATGTGGAAGTTGGCGATTCCGGCAATAATTCTCATTGCTGCCGGGATGGGTGGTTTCTGGTTTGCATTTTTGGGGTAGATTCTGATGGGAGAGCCGAGGTATTGTGAGTTGTGTGGGGCGCTGACTCCAGAAGCACAGGTAGTAAGCGGAAAGTTTTACTGTCCTAAGTGTGTGGGGCGTTTGCAGTACGGAGGGAGTGGAATGAAGGATGTGGTGGATGCGCCACTGACAGATAGTGTACCTGGAACGCCACCGGAGAAGATAAAGTTCAGATGTTTGGGTTGCGGTGCCCTGCTATCGGTTGCACCTGTGAGCAAAAAATCTTCGCTCACTTGTCCGCAATGCAAGACTCAGATGTATATAGAGCCTGGAGGGGTTGTCACGCCTGCCCATCCGGCGCCTGCGGCAGGAAAACTCCCTGGTTCAGGTCGCCACAAAGCAGCGATACAACCTCCATCAACACCTCAAGAAGTACCTTTTGGAAAAGAAGAACTGGACAAGATGCTGGATATGGGAGCAGGTAGGGGAGAAGAGACCGATTATGCTCCGAAAACGGGAGGGGAGATGGGTGAGACGGGGGCAGCGTCCCAGGCTCCTCGGGAAGAAAGAAAAGAAGCGCAAGCGCCGCGTTTGAAAGTACAGCGACCGTCAAAACTGGACCAATATAGAAAAATAGCGTCTGGCTTGCCATCAGCAAAGGAGAATAAGGTTCTGATAGTGATTGCAGCGGTTCTGTTGTTGTTACCCGCTGTGTTTGCTCTTATAGTGAACACAGAAAGCGGGGAAAGTGTCAAGTCGCAATTGAGCAATCCTACAAAAACACTCAGAGAAGGTATTGAGCGTCTGACAAGGCTTACAGGCAAAAAAGAGAAAGAGGAACCGCCTGAAGAACAGAAGAGACCTGAAGAGAAGAAAGAAGAAGAGAAGAAAAAACAGACGACTCCACCCGCGGAGGAGAAGAAGACGGGTTCCTAAGAGTAAGGGAAAAGAATTGCAAATAATTAAGAGCCACCTTCGATAAACTTCGTCAGAATGAGTTTGTTCTCAATCCCTTTTTGAAATTTATAGGACATCTCGTCAACTACAGAGACTAAAAATTGAACATCTATCTCGCGGCGAGCAGGATTCTCGCTTAAAAGACGAAACTGCTCTTCGTTTATATCGTTGCCGAACTGATTCTGGGAATCCTCAATTGCGATGCGGACACGCACATCGTTTATATCAAAAATGATTGTGACTTTCTCCTCACCGTTCCCTTTTCTCGCAAACTCAATGATTGCAGTAAGAACCTCGTCCAACGCCAGAAGAAGAAGCCCCCTTTCGTAGTCGCTTAACTTAGAGCGTTCCAATGCGGAACGGGCGAATCTACGCAACTCGTCCATCTCTTCCGGCGAACGCCTCACTGTTATCTCTTCGTGTATAGTATGTTTGAGCATCACACCACCTTTCCCTTTGTCACCTCCAATTCAATATACTCCTGTAAAGAAAAAGCATACATCCAAATCAGGCTTTTTTCAATTCTTATTTCAAAATTTTTTACTTCAAAACCTTCTCAGGAGGAGTGTATTCCAACCCAAAGGCGTCTGCGACAGGTTTATATGTGAGTTTATTCATAACAAGGTTCAATCCTGTTCTTATGGTGCGGTTGTCAAGACAGGCTTGCTTCCAGCCTTTATTCGCTATCTCGAGGGCGTATGTTATTGTCTCGTTAGTAAGCGCATAAGTGGAAGTGAGCGGGACGCAACCTGGCATATTAGCAACGCAGTAGTGAATAATACCATCCACCTCATATATAGGGTCTGAATGGCTGGTCGGGCGCGAAGTTTCACAACAGCCTCCTTGGTCAATTGAGACATCCACAATGACCGCACCCTTTTTCATAGTTTTAAGGTCCTCCCGCCTGATAAGCCAAGGAGCCTTCCCGCCTGTGACTAATGCTGCTGTCACGACAAGGTCTGCTTCTGGGAGCACTTTTCTTATATTCCAGGGAGTCATTTTCATAGTTTTAAATCTGCCGTGGATTTTCTCTTCCAGGTCGCGAAGTCTGTCAACATTTCGAGTAAGGAGCGTGACATCCGCACCTAAGCCCACCGCCATCTGCGCGGCGTGTTTGCCAACGATTCCTGCGCCGAAGATTACAACTTTTGCAGGGAGTACACCAGGAACGCCACCCAAGAAAATCCCCCGCCCTCCGAATGTGCGCTGGAGGTATTTCGCACCTTCGATGATTGACAGTCTTCCTGCCACTTCGCTCATAGGAGTCAGAAGAGGAAGAGAGCCATCAGGCGCTTCCATCGTCTCATAAGCGATTCCGATGATTTTGTTTAGATTAAGCAGTCGTTTTGTCAGATTCTCATCACCGGCAAGATGAAGGTATGTGAAAAGAATCTGTCCTTTCTTGAAAAGAGCGAACTCTGGCTCAAGCGGCTCTTTGACTTTTACAATCATATCGGCTGCCTCGAAGACCGCTTTCGCATCAGGCAGAATCTCTGCTCCTGCTTTGACAAAATCGGAGTCAGGTATATGGGAGCCTTCTCCCGCGCCTTTCTGGACAAAAACCTGATGACCTGCAGATGTCATCATCTCAACCCCCGAAGGAGTCATACCGACCCGATACTCATTGTTCTTAATCTCTTTCGGAACTCCGACTTTCATTTAAAACCCTCCTAATACAGTTGTTATAAACGGTTACTCCTTTTTCAGAATTTTCCGCAGTAGTTCGTGAGACCTTTTGACAGCCTCAATCACTGCGTTCGTAGTGATTGTTGCCCCACTTATGGCTTTTATCCCCTCTGGCTTTATCTCTTGTATCTGGTCAC